>SLMF01000084.1 GCA_007133715.1 Planctomycetaceae bacterium | reverse complement strand
GGACACCGAGGCCGCCAGGCGGACGATCAACACCTGGGTCCAAGAGCAGACCAAGGAGAAGATCCAGGACCTGATCCCGCGCGGCGTCCTGGCCGGCAACACACGTTTGGTCTTGACCAACGCCATCTACTTCCACGGCAATTGGCAGCAGCAGTTCGATCCCGACAAAACCGGTCCGCTGCCGTTCACCACCGCAGCCGGCCGAGAGGTGCAAACGGCCACGATGGTTCAGGATGCGGCGTTCGGTTATGCCGAAGACGCGACGGCTCAGTGCCTGCAGATCGAGTACGCCGGCAGCGGGATGGCGATGACCATTTTGCTGCCCCGGCAGAAAGACGGCCTGGCTGAACTGGAAAAAGGCTTGAACGCCGCCGCCCTGCGGCAGTGGGTCGATCGGCTTCGTTCTCGGCGCGTGCAGGTGTACCTGCCCAAGTTCTCGATGACCGCCGAGTTCCAACTGAAGCCCGTTCTGGCTGCGTTGGGCATGCCCGAGGCCTTCGACGGACGGGCCGACTTTTCGGGCATGGACGGAACGGAGGAGCTGTTCCTTCAGGAGGTGGTTCACAAGGCCTTTGTCGACGTGAGCGAAACGGGCACCGAGGCGGCGGCTGCCACGGGCGTCGTGGTGGGTGTCCGGTCGCGGCCGCCGACGTTCCGCGCCGACCACCCATTTTTGTTTGTGATCCGCGATACGCACAGCGGTGCCATTCTGTTCGTCGGCCGGTTGACCGACCCTACGCAGTAGCTTTCCCCGTCGTAGGAAGGAAGGAGGAGCACGATGTTGTCTTCAGGCAGTTTCATTTCCAAATGTTCGGTTTTCGTGCCCGCGATCCTGGCGTTGGGCATCGCGACCGGTGCTCTGGCCGAACACCCGCGGCCGGTGCAGATGGCGGTGGACCACCTGGCCGACGAGCTGGGAGTTTTGGCGGTCGACGTCCAGGTTGTGGCGGTCGAGCAGGTGACGTGGCGCGACAGCTCGCTGGGAGTGCCGCAGTCGGCCGAGGTTCATCTGGCGGTACTGACGCCGGGCTATCGTGTCCAGTTGTCGGTGGCGGGCGAGCGGTTCGTCTATCACACCGACAAGGAGGATCGGGTGCTGCGAGCCGGCGCGCCGCCTGCGGCAGCCAAACCTGCGATCGAGCCGCCGGCCGAGATGCAGCTCGAGCCTTGGCCCGACTTCGACACGATACCCAAGGCAGTGGAAGCCGTCGCGCAAAAATGCCGCGCGGACCTGGCCAAACGACTGAACATTCCGGTCGGCGAAGTTGCCGTAGAGTATGTCGATCCGGTCACGTTCCGCGACGCCGCACTGGGGCTGCCGCAACCGGGCGAGCAGGTAGCCGAGGCCGTTACGCCCGGCCATCGTCTCTCGTTAGCGGCCGGCGACATGCACTACGTTTACACGACCGCAGGCGACCAGTTCCGCTACGGCGGACCGTACGAGCATTGGTTCAACTCGCTGCTGTACCTGCGCAACGGCGAGTTGATGCAGGCTTCGCTACTGGGCACCAACGCCCAACAGATCGTCTCGGCCGAAGAACTGGGCGGGCAGGGACAGCAAGCTGCGATAGCCATCCACCCGCAGGACGCGGCCGGGGGGATTATCGTCATCGCTCAGCAATTGGGCCGTCGTCCTCGAAGCGAACTCCGTTACCTGAGCACCGACAGCGAAGGCGAGACGGCGATTTTGGGGCATGATTTGGAAGGAGATACGGGCATCTCGGCTGCGGTCATGGTGCCCGATTCCGAGGCCGACTGGAACGTACGGCTCTTGGAGCAGGGGCTGGAGTTTCGCGGGGCTGCTGTCAGCAGTTGCGGCACCCAATGGGTGGCCTTCGCCCGCAACTTGCCGGGCATCGGCATCCGGTCCCGGCCCCGCTTCGATTCACGTCACTGGCGAGTGATCTGGGGTCAGCTCAACGGCGCTGACGGTCTTGCCGGAAGTCTGACGCTTCCCGAGGCTGCAACTCCGGTCAGACTGGACTGGTGGGGCGAGGAGCCCGAGGTCGTTCTGCGACAGGCCCAGGGCGTGCAGGGCTACCGGCTGGTGACCACCGCTGACGGTTGGCAGTTGCGCCGCGACGAGAGCGTGGAACTGCCGGGAGACGAGCTGCGACTCAGCCGCAGCGAGACACTCCAGTTGGAGGAGAGCGAGGTGGACGGCCAGCCTGCGGTCCGGGTGGTCCTTGTGCGGTTCGACGGCCAGGAGAAGCACTTGGCGACGCTGGAAAACTTCCAGGCTCGCCGGACTGCGATCAGTTCCGACAAGCGTTTCGCGTTCATCACCGGTGTGCGGGCCGATGCCTTCCGCTTCTACACCGTGGATTTGGCCAGCGGCCAGGTATTGACCCAGGGCGATTCGGCACGCTTCGGCTGGCCAATCGAACTATTCGGACGCTCGCCGCGAGAATTCGGCGCGATTCTGGGTCCGTAAGAAGCGTTAAGGGAGCCGTCCCTTGTGGGCTCGGCTCTCCCGTCGACCTGTTCGGTTCGTGCTCCACAGACAACACATTGATTTGAGGAGGAAGAAACGGGGAAGAAACGGGGAAGAAACGGGGACACCCAGCCAACACGTCTCAATAGCGATCTGCGGGTGGTCAGATAACACCCAAGTGACTCGTTTTTCTGCTACGTAATAACGGAGGTTTGCGTCGTTCCCACGTTACTCTTCCAGACTCAATTTCATCTCGTCCAAGTAGAATATGCCGTCCACATCGTCGCTGGCGTAGAAGCCGAGCCAACGGACCTCATCGAAGGTTGCGTGCCGGAAGGGCAGGACGTGTTGCGTGGTGGTCTGGTCGTGTTGCAGGGTGAGTGTGTAGGTGCGCGGTGCGTCGGCGTCGAGATGGAAGGCGATTTCCACGTGCGTCCAGGTTCCGGGCGGGGCCTGGAGCACCTCCTTGCCGCTGGCCAGGAGGCGTCCGTCGGCCTGAAACCGCAGCGACGGGCCGGTTTCGCCGGTGCCGCCGGCACCCCGGAACTCGACATTCATGGGTGCCGGCGTGTCGGCGTGCAGCATGACCGCGAAGGAAAGCCTGACAGGGCCCCGGTCCAGCCCGCGCGGCGTGAGCTGAATGACTGACAGCATGCCCGTGTGCCGGTTCAAATACCATTCGCCCGGCTCGTCGAGCGCCTCGAAGACGTTGCTCAGGTAGTAGCGGAAGTTCCGTTCCCAGAAGTCGACCGTACGGCTATGCGTGCTGTGAAAGCGGACCACCCGCCGCGGGGCATCAATGTCCTCGATGCGGTGCAGGGTGGGCGTCCAGGACTGGAGCAAGACGATGTCGATCTCGGTGGGGTGGGTCCAGGCGGGGTCGAGGTCGCCGGGGAAATAGCGGAACGCCCGGCGCGCGGCCGTCGGCTCGCAGCACCTTCTGGCCCCAGTTCGGCGTGCGTGCCCGGATGCGCGACTGGCCGTTGACATAAAGCGAGAAGAAGTGCCAATTGCCGTCACGGACTTCGGGCAGAAGCAACTCGTAGTACGGCTTGCCGGGCGTCCGTTGCCAGGAGCCGGAGAGGCGGCGTCCGCCGCTCAGTACGGCCCGTTCGCCGGGCTGGGAGCGGTAGGTCACCGGCGACTCGGACGTGCCGGAATCGGCCGGGGTAAACACGAGTTTCTCGGCCAGCGGGTACACCCCGCCGCGGAGGAAAACGGTTACTGGCCCCACCGGGTTCTCGGCCAAACGCAGCTCCCGCACCGCGGCCATCGCACGCGGGATGCTGGCGAACGGCTCCGCCTTACTGCCCTCGTGGGCGTCGTTACCGTCGGGCGCGACGTAGTAGTCCCGGCCGCCGCCCACCGCCTCCGCACCCGAATCCGCCGCAAAGCCGAGCCCGGCAGACAACAACACAAAAGACAGGCTCAACAACCGATACGGGGAAAACAAGGGCATGGCAGGCAGTCCTGGAAAGGGGGTTGGGTGCGAAAGGGCGGGGACATCTCTTCCTCGCCCTCCTGAGGAAAATTCTGATCCCCAGCGATCCGAATGCAACCCTCCGCACGGAATCGCCAGCCAGCTTTCGGCAAGCATGCAAGATTGGACATTGTTTTTACGGCTGGAGACGTCGGGCCGCAATCAGTCCGTCAGCTCGTGTTCGGCCGGGGAAAGCTTGTCGCCGCGTTGGACCAGACGGCCGCTTTCCAGCATGCTCCATGACCGCCCGGGCAACCACCTGGGCCTCGACGCGGTTGGTCGCCGAGCCCTTCGCGGTCGAACACGCCGTTCTCGACCCGGTGGAAGCTCAAGCCCTGGCCGTGGCCGGGGTCGCCCGGACTGGGAATCACGTACAGCCGATCGTCGTAGAACTCGCGGTTCGAGACGGCAATCAGCGAATGGTGGCGGCTGCGGTAATGCCACTGGAGCAAGCGTTGTCCCAGGCCCTGGGCACAACAGAGCCCCAGAATGCTTTCCACGTCGGCCGGGAGGACCGTGTCCGCATCGCCCCACGACTCGCCGTCTTCCCCGAGCAGGCGGGTGAAGAAACGCGTGGGAGGAAACTGCTTGCTGTCTCCCACCACCACGATTAGGGCCACGGCCACGCGCCAGCCGGGCATCGACACTACCGGCTGGCAGCCGGTTCCGGAGTTGACATTCCGTTACACCGATGGCGGCCGCACGAGCATGGAAGTCTTCCGCCGGGCGGTTTCGGGCGGCCATACCATCGTCGTTCCTGAAGGAAACTGGACCGGCGGGATGCTGCTGGCGCCGCCTGACGAGGTGAAGTGAGGCCTGATGTTTCCCGCCCATGCTTGTCGGCGATTCGTCGGCGGGACGTAGCTTGGCATGCCGCCCGTCGGCTCCGAAAAGCCGTTTCCTTGACCCGTTTCCTATGCCTTGGTATCGTGAGCGACTTACCGATTGCCGCTTTTGGAAGGCTGCACTATGAACTGGCACAACGCATTCCGTCATGGACCCCACTGTCCTCTTGGGCCAATGTTGCTGATGGTCATGATGGCAACGGGTGCCGTGGCGTTTGAACCTACGCACGAAGACGTACCGGGCGTGGTGATCCACTTCAGCCCGGCCGCGTCGGGCAAGTACATCGGTTGCCCGGCCATTACCGTCCTGCCGGGAGGGGAATACGTGGCTTCGCACTCATTTTTCGGCCCGGAGGCTCGTCACCGTACGAGGGCCAGCACCCTGGTGTTCGGCTCCACCGACCGCGGTCAGACGTGGTCGAAGCGAAGCAGGATCGACGGCCAGTTCTGGTCGACGTTCTTCGTCCACGATGGCTCGCTGTACATCATGGGGACCGACAAGCAGTGGGGCGACGTCGTCATTCGCCGCTCCCGTGACGGCGGCCGCACCTGGACCGATCCGGCCGACGAACACTCCGGCCGGCTGCTGGACGACGCCCGGTACCACTCCAGCAGCGTCCCGGTGGTGGTACACGAAGGGCGGCTGTGGCGGGCGATGGAAGGAGAAGACACTTGGCCCGCACGGGGACCCGGCACCCCGCACCCCTATGGCGCATTCGTGATGTCCGCACCGTGGGGCGCCGACCTGCTCCGGGCCAAGAGCTGGACCCGCAGCAACTATCAGCGTTTCGACCTCTCCCGCGTGGGTAAGAAACCGGGCGACCGTAGCGGCGGATGGCGCGAGGGGAACATCGTCGTCACGGCCGGCGGGCAGGTGATCAACTTTCTGCGGATCGACGATGCTGGCGTCGACCGCGCCGATCTGCTGCCCGTCTCGGCAGACGGGCGAACCATCCGGATTGACGACGAGAACTGGGGGCTGATCGACTTTCCCGGCGGGCGGACGAAGTTCACCATCTACTTCGACGCCGTTACAGCCCGATACTGGTCACTGGTCAACAAGCAATCGGACCCCGACGCCGAGCGCAACGTACTGGCGCTGGTCTCCTCGGGCGACTTGAAGCGGTGGAAGGTGAATACGATCGTGTTGCGGCACCGCGACCGGCGGCATCACGCTTGGCAGTACGTGGATTGGCGGTTCGACGGCGAAGACATCGTTGCCGCGTCGCGGACCGCCTGGGGTGACTCGCACAACTTCCATGATGCGAACTACCTGACGTTCCACCGGATCGAGCGTTTCCGCGAATTGACCGGGGACGACGACGCCCTCTGGCTACCGCCGTCGCGGCCGGTGGTCACGGACGCCTTCATCGTGCGGCATTCCGGCCTGGAGGTCGCCGCATTGGAAGAGGACGTCCGGGCGTTCGGCAACCGTACCTACGTGTGGCAGCGGGTTCCCGGGGAGCTTGCCGGCTGGCGATTCTTGCGGACCCTTGGCGGCGAGCCGGTGCCCATTACTGTCGAAGCCCGTCGAGACGCCACCCTGCGCGTGGCCACAGCCCCGAGCCAGAAGGGATTCCATATGGAGGGTTGGCGTCCGGTCGAGAGGTTGTCGTTCATCTATACGAGCCCCAACCGGACCCCGATGGTTGTGTTCGAAACCAGTTTGAGAAAGGGTGAGACAATTCAGGTGCCGCAGTCGACGTGGACGGGCGGCGTGGTGCTGATCGGCCCGGAGCCCACAAGGTAGGCGCCTGCCCGAACGGTAACGCCGGCACCGGCGGCAGCCCACTGACCACCGTTCGAGGCCGGACGAGCCGGTTGGTGGCGGCAGACGACGTGACGCCGGGGTAGCCGAGGACCAGCACTGCGGTTGGGCAAGCTGGCCGGTGGTGGGTATCACTGGGGTGTAACGACGAGAGTTTATTCCCGGGGGAGCCGCGGCTGGACGACGGCCGGCTGGTGGCGACGCTTGACCTGCGCGAAGGGGAGCATCTGCCGGGGCCGAAGTTCCAGCGGCGCGTCGGCTATGGCCGCTGGTGGCAGGGCAAGGTGTTCACGTCCGACGACGGCGGGCAGATGAAGTTCCCCGTCCTTTACGACGATGTCACGAAACGGTTTTGGCTGCTCTTCACCCAAGCCACCGACAGCATGGCCCGGGCCGACCGCCTGCCACCGGACCGCTCCAATCTGCCGTTCGACCAGCGCCGCCGGCTGCAACTCCTTTTTTCCAAGAACATGATCGACTGGTGTTTTGCGGGCCTCGTCGCCGTCGGGTCGGTGGAGAAGGCCTCGCGCCACTATGCGTCGATGGCGATCGACAGGAACGACTTGGTGATCCTCAGCCGCAGTGGCGACGATCGTGCCAAGTCGGCGCACGACGGCAATCTGATCACCTTCCACCGCGTGAAGGATTTCCGTGGATTGGTCTACTGATGGGAGAATCCTTCTGAATACTTCCCGTCGAACACCACCGGCCCGGGGTTGGCCCGCCGGCACCCTTCCCGTCCTGCTCAGGGCGCCGGTTGGCGCGGACCTGACCGACAAGACGAGTTGGACGTTCGCCTCGGAGTTTTCCTTCTACGAAGTGGCTGACGGCGCGTTCCGCCCGCTTACTCAGGAGCCTTCCTGTGGGTACTAACGTCCCCTTCGGCGGCGCCGGCGGCCTGTTTTTCCCGGAACGCCTGCTAAAGCTATGAATCCCCGGGCAGGTCGTGCTGCCAATCGTCGATGCCGGGTGAGGTGAGCGGAATCGGCTCGGGGTGCTCGTCCTCCCAGTCCTCGAATTGGTCGCTGATGGTGGTGAAGGAAGCTGGCTGTTCCTTTTGGCACACAAGTCCGTCCTCGGGCCAAGCCCGCCACACCGTGCCATGGTAACCGTAGCCATAGTCCGAGGCGTGGTAGTAGGGCAAGGCGGGTGGCTGGGTCAATTTTGCCAAGCGTCGGGGGCTGATCAGGGCGGTCGAGTACGGTTTGATGACGGGGGCGTGCATGCACCCCGCCGTAAGCACAACCCATACAAGCAGGGAAGCTGGAAACAGAAAACCGCGGGGGGAGGAGAGAGTCTTCATGAGTCCATCCAAACGCATTGTAAGAATCCTGCTGCGGAGGATCGAGGGAAAGCAATTTACAAACGCGATGTCGTGACGCCACGCCCACTTAACACGCTGCCAGAGAAGTTACGCAAGGTTCCCAAAGTGAGCATGCTGAACCCCATCATCCGTTCCACGGGAGAGAGCAGTTTACCCATATTGGTATCAAGCGCGACCCAGCCGTTTTCGGCGATGAAGATGCGGTCCCCGGGAAGAACCTGATAATTGGTCATCGTCGAGCCCTGCTTGGTGATCGCCACCCAGTCGACGGGCAGGATTTGAATTTCATCGGAATACGGCGTGGGCCGAGCGATCCAAATATGTTTGGAGGACAAGGCCGACATCCCGCCGACATTCGACATGGCATCCAACACCGTTTCATGCCCCATGAAGGGCATCCGGATCACGTTGTCGCCCATCCCGGCCCCTTCGGTTACCACGTAATACACCTTGCTGTTGAAGGCAAAGATATCGAGGGCGATCTCAGGATCTTCCAAAAATTCTGCCAATTGGGATTCGATCCTCTCCCGCGCTTGGGACACGGTTAGCCCGACAACGGACACGGTTCCATAAATCCCCAGATTCACCATTCCGTCGGGCCCCACCAGATGTTGACCGGCGATTTGCTGCATGCCCGCCATCTGGAACAGCGATATGGTCACAGAAGCTCGCCAGTTTTCTCGCAAGAAGAACTCTCGAATCGCCTGTTCCGCCTCTTCGATCGTCAGATTAGCGACCGTCACCATACCATAACGGGGCCCAAGATCGATTGAGCCGCCCAATTGAAGAACCAGCACATCCCTAATGGGTGGGTATTCCGGGTCAATATCTGTGACCTCCAAGAAGACCTGATCTCCCGTGCGGAGGCGATAGGGCGGTTTGGGAAGCAGTTGGAGGGCTTCGATGGTCAAGATATCGGGCGGTTCGATGACATATTCCGGCAGCACCGTCTTGGAGAGTTCCCGAGGCATTCCTGCTTCCAGGGAATCTGTCGCCAATAGGGGGGCGTGCGGCGAGTGATGCAGGGTCGCGCAGCCTGTGCTCAAAAGCAAGGCGGACGCCAGAAGGCAAACCGGGATTGAGCGGAGCATGGCAGCTGACTCATTTGGAAGATCGTGAGGGACGGCACATCCCGTCGAGTCGACGGGAGCCAAACAACCGTTACAACCGTTATTATCGGTATATCTTACCAAGTGGTTGAGCAGAAACTCGCACGCGTTTCTGTCACGAAGAAATCTCGCGAGAGAAACGCCACGTGTGGATTATATAAAAGTGGCTCATAGGGTGGATAACAGAAGCGAAGCGATCCCCGAGTCGGCTTGTCGAGCAGGCGAAGGGGCGGCTGCCATGCAAGTCATTGACGCTTAATCACCAAGCGAGTGCCGAGGTCAAGCTGGGGGGAGCGGGCGCATCTTCAAGAGGTAGAGAATCGTGGCCTCTCGCCGGCTCCGAGGTGCGGGGGGCTCGTAAACCACACGTGAATCTCGAATCGATCGCCAAGGGTGCCCGGCGCAGCCAAGCGTGAAAGAGAAGACCGGCGACAAACCGCCGGAGTCGGGCACGAAACGCTTGTTCAGTCAGACGGGTTTACCGGCCCGATCTCGCGGGTTTTATTCCCTGAATGGGGACTATCTGCCCTGGCGGCGCAAATCAGAATTGATAGGCCACCAAGGCCGGAAGTTGCTTGCTGCGTCTCCCCGTAGGTTGGGCACTCCTGCCCGACGACCCCCTGGTTGATCCGCAGTGAGGGATTCGTGATAAAGGGGACATTCTTGTCGATGGCAACCCTGATCTGCGGCCCTAGCGGCGCTGCCGCGCGCCCGGGTAGTAGTGCAAATAGTTCATGTAAGTGGGTACTCGACCAGTCGGGGCGATCGGAGACGGCGCCATCATGTCCTGGGCCCCACCGGCGCGCAGTTCCATTTGCAACTGGCCAACTTGACGTTCAACCCGCCCAATCCCCGCCTGTTGCTCGCGGAGTCGTTGATCGAGTGCTTGGCGGGGACGGACGTACTGGTGATACGGGCTGACCACCCCGGGATCGGTGCGGAAATAGTCCATATAAGGAGAGAGCGACGGACTATAGGGGGACTGATACCGCTGCTGACCCCACGTGGTGGCGGGTAACGTCACAAAGGCTGCCACGATTAGGGCGGCTGGGAAAACCATACCGAATTTCATGAGAGGCTCTCCGCGAAAGCGATGGGGCAGACGAAAGCCCTGGATAAGAGTATTGTAGGGATCGGCAGCAAGAGTCAAGGAAATCCAGCTTCTTTTCCGTTCCAACGGACTTCATGATGAGCCGGATTGACAAGTCTGCCGTTTTGATGACAAACTAGGGAAGGTTGGCAACCGTTCTTCGACACACCTAGGAGTTGCCATTCAAGGGGGGGGGGGAAGAAGAGCTCGCGCGCTAGGTGGAAAGGGCGAATTTTCCCTTAACAAACGGGGCTAGAGTTGGCAGCGGCGAGGTTCGTCATGACGTGTGCGGCCGAATTCGCGACGTAGTTTTCGAGAAGCGGCGTGTGCCTTCAAGAACACGTCCAGGAACCCGGGCGGTTCGGACGATTGTCTTGAAGTGGCAAGTCACAGGGATGGAGAGGTGGAGCGATATGCCCATTCTTGGTGAAGAGTGCAGTATTTTTCCGAGTGATCTCCTGGACGAATTCAGCTCAGTTTCGCAAAGATTCGAGACCGACGATGATTTTCGCTGGTGGACGATTTACGCCAGGTCGCGTCAAGAGAAGGCCTTGGCACGTCACCTGCTCGCTCATGAGATCCCCTTTTATTTGCCCTTGGTTCGCACCCGCCAGTTTGTTCGCGGGTGTCGGCGATGTGCGCATTTGCCGTTATTCACGGGATATGTGTTCATGTATGGCACAGCGGATCAACGCGTCACCGCGCTGTGCGCCAATCGGATTTCTCGGATCCTTTCCGTGGAAACCCCCGAGGAGTTGGTGAGTGATCTGCGTCAGGTGCGTGATTTGATTGCCAGCGATGCCCCCCTGACGGTGGAGAGCCGCCTGACAGCGGGTGCGCGCGTACGCGTCAAACGAGGGGTTTTGCGAGGCTTGGAGGGCAGGATACTTAGGCGAAACGGGAAAACCCGCTTGTTGATCGCCGTCAATTACCTCCAGCAAGGAGTCTCGGTAGAAATCGATGATTTTATGGTAGAACCGATCTGAGCTGCGGACTCGGAAACGGCCGCGGAAAGCCTTGGCACTTCATGAACACGTCCTCCGACGAGCACGGCGGAGTAGCGGGCACACCGGTTGACCCCGACGAAGCTGTGGACGAATTGACCGATCAAGTGATCGCGTTTGCACAACGGCGGCGGCATAGAATCCTGTTCTCCGGGAAGCTGATCGTCGTGTTCGCGATGTGGGGCCTAGCCTTTGGGCTGTTAACCTGGGCGATCTGGGTCCTGTTGCAAGGCTTTTCGCCGGAGGAATTTCGCGCGATTTTCGGTGTTTAGAAGCCCCCACAAAACCAAGTCCGTCTCGGAGATGCGAACCCGCGTGGGCGGAGAGCCGTCCTCACGTGGCACGGCATCTCCGAGGCCGGTTGGGGCTTGTTCAGGATCTGCCAAAGCCCTCAACTTTAACACCTGCCGTACCCCCTAGGTACGGCTGTTGGTGTTCTGGCGGCAACCGATCATGTCGAGGACCTCTGAAGAAAGTAAGTGTTTGGGGGCCTTATTCGGCTGTCTGCCGGGTCTGCGAGCCCTCCCGGGGCGTCCCCTTTCGGGCGGCGAGGAAGAGGGCGTTACATTCGGCTTCGAGCACCCCGCCGATCAAGTGGCAATTCCAACCGGGACTGCGGCGGACCACCTCGGCGGCCAGAATGTCGATCTGCCGCCAGCCATGCTGCTGGAGGAAGCGGATCGAGGTGCCGTAGACCACGGTGGTGATGCCGGTCCAGAAAACCGCACCCTGGCACATCGGGCAGGGCTCGGCCGTGGTGTACAGCACCAGGTTCCGCCCGTCGAAGTGGGGCTGGGAAGCGGCCAGGCGGTTGATGGCATCGATTTCGCCGTGCCAGGTGGGATTCCGCGACGATTGGTTCCAGCCTTGGGCCACGATTTGACCGCCGACTCGGTC
>SLMF01000738.1 GCA_007133715.1 Planctomycetaceae bacterium | reverse complement strand
CAAATACGTCCGCAAACCCCAACGGGGTTTTACAAATGACGGGTCATCGGTCATCGGAAAGGGTTCAGGGGGATTACGAACCACAACGCACCAAGCACCAACCGACCGATTCGACTGCGGCGGTACGATCGCCGATCGCGATAACGGACCGCCCTATTGGGGTGTCATCGAAAAGGGAGAAAGCGTCCATCCTCAGTCGTCCGACGAATCGTCTTCGGACACCGGACCATAGACTTCGAGCTGCCACAGACGCGTTCGATCGTTCGGCGTGGCGGAGACCACCAGACGCAGGCGATCGGTGGTCACGGCGGGGAAACGCGCGTTCCAGTCGATCGCCGTGTTGTCCGCAGTCCGAGTTGGGTCAATGTCCCGGTATTGGTTGCCATCGTGGTATTGGAACACGAAATCGCGGACCGGGTCTTGCGTCCCCTGAGCGGTACCATATCCGGTCACGATCCGCACGCCGCCCAACGGTTGAGCGGTATCCCAAGCCAGTTCTACGGTGTGCGGCAACTGGGTGTCACTTACCCAACGCAGACGGTTGTCATGGTAACTGACGCGGCCGTCGTTGATGTTGCTGGCCGGATAGCGTTCTGGGTCGTAGCAGCCGGAAACGGTCAATTCGCTGGCGGTGCGTGCCAGATTGGGGCCAGCATCTTTGACCCATTCCGGTGCTACGGGCGGTCGGGCCGAGGCGGGCAGTGGCAACCGGCCGACACCGGCGGTCATCAATTCTTTCAATTCATCCAAGTGGTCGGTATACACTTGGCGAGGATTGACGTCATGGCGTTTGCACACGGCCGCGGCCATCCCGACCACTTCGCCCACCATGCCCAGCGTCCGCATCACCCGCACGGTACCCAGTGCCACGTGGGTCACGCTGATGTTCCGTCCCGCCATGAACAGGTTGTCCACGTTCCGCGAGTAGAAGCAGCGATAGGGTACCGCATAGGGTTGGATCCGCAGGTGGTCGGCCCGCGCCCGGAATTCTTTGCCCGGAAAATGTTGGGTCTGGAAATCCGTGGGGTAATGCAAATCGATGGTCCAGGTGGTCGTGACCGCCGCATCGGGGAACGGTCGCTGCTCGACAATATCCTGTTGTTGAAGGATCACGTCCCCCAGTAACCGTCGCGATTCGCGTTTTCCGCCAATATACGCGACCCACTCCAATTCGCGATTCGCGTAGGCTTCCTTGTCCGGCGCGTGGTTTTTCTGGAAAGCCCAGTTGCCGAACACGGCGCGCATCCCGTGGTCGCGGATCTTCTCAAACTCCTCGATCTGATCCAGCAGGAACCCGGTTTCCCAATTCCACTCGCCCTGTGTGGCCTTCTGATAATTTTCGGCGGTGAACTGGATTGCCCAGGGCGTTTCGGGGAACTCGGTAGGTTCCTCGGTCACGGTCGAATACCATTGCACGGAGGTCCCCATGGTCTGGCGATCCGGTTGTTCGGGTGCGAGTTCTTCGCCCGTTTCCTCGCGGCTCTCCCGTCCGTAGCGGTAATCGGCACCCGCCAGATAGCCCACGTTCCCATCACCGGTGCAGTCGGCGAACCAGCGTCCGGAGAAGCGGGTACGGCGTCCGGTCCGGACACACTGGCCCACCACGGCGGCGATTTGATTCCCCTCCATTTCGACGTCGTTCACGCGGGTATTCAGGAACAGTTCCAGTGTCGGCTCGTCGCGGACCAAGTTCAATTTCCGCTCGTCCTCGTAGCGTTCGGGCGGTCCGGCGTTGCCCACCGCCCGGGGGCCGACTTCGTTGACCACTCCGCCCAGAGCCGGGTAGGGCGGCAGGTGGATCCCGCCATGCAGATGCACGCGGATCTCCGAACTATTATTGCCGCCCAGGAGGGGCCGATCCTGGATCAGAGCCACGTCCAGCCCGAGCCGGGCGGCCGAAATGGCGGCGCACATCCCGGCCACACCTCCCCCGACCACCACCAAATCATAATCCTGCGGCGCGTCCTCCGGCGTTTCCGGAAAGTTCAGCAGCTGGCGGCGAAAACGGGCCATCGCCTGGCCCTCATTCGGAGGGTCCAGGTCCCGGTCCGTGGTGAACAGGATCGCATCGCAACGCCCGTTGAAGCCGGTCAGATCGTGCAGCGCGAGGCTGGTCTCCAAGTTCGCTTCGTCGATCTCGATCGTACCTCCCTCCTGCCAGTGCCATTCCAGTCCCTCGGTCCCGAATACCACCGGCAGAGGCTGACCGTTCACCTGCAGCTGGAATCGACCCGGCGATTCCGGGGCGTTCCAAGGGGCAGCCCAATCACGCGTCCGGACCAGCACGCGGTACGTGCCCGCCGCCGGGAATTCCACTCGCGTGGTCGCATCCGAAACGGGACGTCCCAGCCCATGGGCCATCAAGAAGGGCGAACCCATCTGGTCCATCACCTGCGTGTCAATCACCCAGCCACCCAAATCGTCGAAACTCTCCGCTTCGACCAACACGGTCTGAGTTTGCTCCTGCCCGAAGGCAGGGGCGAGGATCAGCAAACCCAGCATCGTAGCCGCCAAAAACGTGCCTTTGCGGGCACCCATCGGTCCAGAAAACATGGTGGTTATCTCCTTTTGTGGGAATCGTGATGATTCTGATAAGTTATCCGGTTCCGCTGTGGTCTGCAATCGGGAGCTCGTGCCAATCGGAGACAAGACGTCCGCTGCAATCGGCAGCAAAGGGCGGAAGGTGCCGGCGGATGGGTGTGCAAAAGTAGGGAGTGTCGGACAGAGACGAGCGGAAACAGACGGGCTTGGACACGGTTCGCGGGGTGCGTTGGTTGGCCGCGCGGCATTCCCGTTTGTAAACCTCGCCCTCGCCGGGAAGAATCTGCCCGCGTGTCTGGCGGTGGTGTTCGCGGCAACAGCCGGGATTCGAGGCGAGCTCTTTTCTCGCAAGTTGTTTTAAAATAACAGCTTACGTTAAACGACTCACCTGGCATCCAGGCCGTTTTTCACGATTGGCATCGGATTTGCTTCTAAAGATTTTCGCACCGCGGTGGCCGGTTCACACGACCCGCACCCCCCGCCGGTGAAAACTTCAACCAGCAGAGAAAGGAAGTACCCATGCGATATCACTCGTCCCAACCGGTTCCGTCT
>SLMF01000181.1 GCA_007133715.1 Planctomycetaceae bacterium | reverse complement strand
CGCGGGCATCGCGGGCATCGCGGGTACCTCGCTACGGACCTCCCGCTCATTTTATTCGAAAGCCCGTTCTCGCGGAATTGGGGGCGGTTCGGAGTATCCGCGCACAGGAGAGCATGCATTTTTCTTTCCCCCCCTTGTACCCAGGGTGACGGACGATGCATAGGGGACAATCTATACCGCGCACGGTATAAGAGCAGCCGCCAAGGACAAGGGATCAGCTGGCGGACGCGCTCCAGACCCGCTCGCCACCCTGGACGGTGGCCTGGATTTGCAGGTCGCCCGCCGGACCCCGGGCTCCCGGCTCCGGCAGCCGGAACTGGACCAGATCGGCCGGCGCACCGACTTCCAGCCGCCCCGCAGCCTGACCCAAAATCGCCGCTGGTCGGCTCGTCGCCATCGCGACCGCCGTCCCCAGTCCCTGCTCGGTAAAACGCACCAGGTTGGCAATCCCGGCCCCAATCGGCAGACTCGCCCCTGCCAACAGCTGCTGCTGGCCCGCAATTACTAACCGTCCATCCTCCAGCACGTCCACGGCTCCCAAACCGGCCGTCTCGTAACGTCCCGGGGCCAATCCGGCCATCGCGGTCACGTCGCTGACCAAAATGCAGCGATCCGGCGTCTTGGCTCGCAGAAAGGTCTTGACCACCGCGGGCGGCAAGTGATGCCCGTCTACAATCAGACTGGCTGTCAACCCGTCCTCCGCCAGTTGGTCCCACAAATAGTTGGGATGGCGGCGAAGCGTGGCATGGGCTCCGTTGCCCAAATGCGTACTCATCCGAGCTCCCGCGTCGACGGCGGCGCGAAGCTGGTCCGAATCGGCTTGCGTATGGCCAATCGCAACGACCACGCCCGAGTCCGCGACCCGCGAAATGAAAACGTCCGCACCCGAATACTCCGGCGAAAGGGTCAAAATCCGAATGTGCCCCTCCGCAGCATCCTGCAATCGACAGAATTCATCCCAGTCCGGCGGGCGAACATGCTGCCGCGGATGCGCGCCCCGAGGACCGTCCTCCGCACATATGTACGGACCCTCGACATGCACTCCCCCAACCCGTGCCGCCACCGCTCGCGACTCGCGAATCGCGGATGCAAGCGTCCGCAACGCATGACTCAAAACCGCGAAACTGTCCGTCGTGAGCGTGGGACAGTAACAGGTGACGCCCCAGGCAGCTAACGCTCGGCTGACCGTTTCCACCTGAGCCCCCGTCAAACCGGGATCGTTGAACGCCAAGCCCTGGCAACCGTTGATCTGCAAATCAATCAATCCGGGCGAAATCCAGGGGAACTCCTCGACCACCTCGCTCGAACCGACCGATTCGATCCCCGTGATCTGACCACCCGACCACGCGATGCGAACCGCCTGGAACGTGTCCGTGCGACGGCCTACCATCTGCCCTGAAAACATGAAAGAACTCGTGTCAGCGAACTTGAGATGTGGAAATCGCCGGCGAGGGACTCACCACGATCGGAACCACCACGATCTCGCGAGAAGGCTCCGTGATCACATGACGGCTGGGCGAAACCACCGGCCGGGAAGGACAATGGCCCATGTTGCGATATGCTTCCAAACGCGCCCGACGCGCTTGCGATCGCTCCCAAGCTCGCTGCTGACGTAGTTCGCTCGGGGTCGGCTGGCGGGATTCCTCCGACTCGGTCGCCACCCCTCGCTGCGTTCCGGCTCGGGCTAACGGACGCAACTCGCTGTCCAACGCACTCTCCACCAAGGATTCCCCCGGTTCCTCCGTGATCGTCGTGTCGCCCGCTTCAACCGGCACCGGAAGAATCTCGACCCCTCCCGGCCCGGCTTCCCCCCGCTGCGGCTCCGACTGCCGTGCGTCGGCCACCAACTCAGGGGCCGCTTCGACGGCCGCAAGTCCCCCGTCCGGTTCGCGGATGCCCGAAGTCACCCACGTCGGCTCTTCTTCGTAGGGCTGATCTTGCTCCAGACGCGCGACCACCCGCGGCTGTACCTCCGGCATCGAAATCGCCAAAGCGTCGGCGGGCGGCTCCGAAGCCCGAACCGCAAAAGCAACGCGCGCTCGCGCATCGCCCCCGTAAAACGCTTCCATAGATACCCACGACGGGGAAATATTCGAAACCTCAAACGAAGGTTCCGCCTCCGCCGCCGTCCGAGTCACGACCTCTTGCGCTACCAAACCCGCGATCGCAGCGAGTAGGATCAACCAGTGGTCGCGACGGAAGAAGCTCGTCAGCATCATCGTTCTTATGGAAGACCCTGCCCGACTGCCCAAGGGGTCGTGCGGGACAGTCCAAGGCGGGGTGGGAATGACGTTGTCCAGGTCGGCCTAACCAATCACTACACGCTCGCTTCGGCTGGAAACCGAACCGTAGATGAGCAAGAATCCGAGAATTCTGGATAAAGGGGCTAAACCGGGCAAGGCGGGGAGGACACGGGCGGCGCCGGTACGCTCCGCAGCACAATCGTCGACTGCAGTAGCCGACGATATACCGACTCGCCACCCTGAGCAGCCAGCACATAAATCTGTGCATCACGCTGCCACGTGCCAATCGCCACCCCCCCGGTAGTGGAAAACGGTTGTAACGGGGGAGTCGAGGGTAACGACGTCGAAAGACGTGCCGCCGGTATGCAGAACACATACGTCCGTGCGCCACGGGCCGCGGTCACGTCGTAGACCACGGTACGCGGATGATAGGCCGTCGCAAACCACGTCCACCGCCGCGGCTCGGCCCGAATCGCGTCGTCAAGCGGATAGGCTCGCAATTCGTCCACGAGAAAATCGGTGTACCAGTCGCCACGCGATACCACCTCGGACCACTGGATCACTTCGTGGGCAAACTCAGGCGTGGGCTCGGGAATCGGACGCGCACCCATTCCCCGCAAAACGATCACCCCCATCAGAGCTGTCGAGACAGCCAAACTTGCTAGTGCAAATACCCATCGCCGGGACCATCGCAATGGCCGCCTCGCTCCACGAGGATCGCACTCCCCCGCCCAGGACGAGGCGGGCCGCACTTCCTGATCCAATACGGCGAGCACACGATCCCCTAACCCAGAGGGGATGGGAACCGCGTGCAACGCTTGCGAAAGCGTGCGATCCCAAGCTTGAACGCGCTCGCTTCGCTCCCGCCAGGCTGGCTCCTCCGCTACCAATCTCATCCCCTCCACTTCCTCGAGAGCCTCCCAGTCGTTCGCCTCCGCCCGACAAGCCTCCATCGCCTGGATTATCTCACGCTCGTTCATCGGTCGATCCTCATTGGCCGATCGTCCTGTGATCCAGCCGCTTGGTGTCCTTCCGTGCCGCCAACGGTGAGCTGCCCGCCGAATCGGGAAGCGCCGGCAAGGGTTCTTCCCAGCCCGAAAGCCGCCGACGTAAATGGGCTTTCGCACGCGACAACCGACTCATCACCGTTCCAATCGGTATCTCCAATTGCGACGCCATCTCCTTATACGAACAACCTTCAAAATAAAACATCAATACCACCACCCGGAACGTGTCCGGTAATTCGTCCAACGCCGCTTGCAACGTCTGGCGATCGATCTGTTCCAAAGTCAAAGGTGCCGGGATCGCTTCCAGGGAGATCTCCAAGTTGGTCGCCAAAACCGTGCGCGGCTTGCGACAGCCCCGGAAATAACAGTTCCTCAGCACGGCAAACAGCCAAGCCTTGATCTTTCCAGCGTCCCGAACTTGGTGAAGGCGTTCCTGAGCCACCAAAAAGGTCTGTTGCGTGAGATCCTCCGCGTCACACGTGTTCCCCGCCAAGCGAAAGGCATAGCGGTAAAGCGCCGCATGATGAGCGATAACCAACGCGCGCACATCCGGCATCTCGCCCGGAGTCGCCACTCCCCGAGCGGGCTTCCCGTCTGCTTCGACCACTGGTCGCTTGCCCATCGGTGGTTCTCTCAGTTCTTCTGATTCCCGAAACACCCCTAATTATTCCCGACACACCCGGGAAATGCGACAGGGCGCCCCTGAAAGATGTGATTGAAGCCCCATCGAACGGCGTGTTTTTTGGTCGAATGATTCCAGGGTAGCGTTCCTCCTGAGGGCCATGTGTGGCGACCACAACCGACAACATTATCTAACATGGCGGCAGTGGTCATCAAACAGCAGGTGGGTCATTCGATCCATCTGTGGCAGTCCGGCCGCGGTTGTCGCCTGGCGTGATCCGCAGGGGGGGGCCTGGGGCAGCGCGGGACGCGGGTCGGTGTTGACCGCAAACGGTGTCAATGATGATAATTGACCCGAGTATGTACATCATTGACTTGCCGATCCCCATGGATAACTCGATGTCCGAAGGTATGGGAAGCTGCTCGCGTCTTGGACGGTCGAGGCTGCCCCAACATGGTCAACGTGTGAATGTGGGTGCCTACCAGCACCCCTTCAGTGGCGTCGGCTTGGAGTTCGCTCCCCTCCTGGCTCCACCCCATGTTGAGATCACGCTTCATGAAACGGGCTACTGGGCTGCGAACTACGGCTGGGATTACCCGAATGTCTTCAGCCCGTTCTGGCGAATCCTCTACGATTACGAGCCGGGACACTTCGTGGATTTCGACCACCGTCGTGTTGCTCTGAGCCCCGATTATCTGCTGGTAATTCCCGACCATCAGCGTCACAGTTGTTCGGGCGACTCCCCGGTACCCAGCCTCTGGTTCCTTTTCAGCTGTCCGTGGTCGATTGCTTCCGGCACGGAATTGCCGTTGCGGATACCACTCGACCGAATTCTCCGAATTCTGATTCGGGAATTCCCCAAGCTGTTTCAGGCTTCTTCAGGCGACTGCAAACAGCGGATACAACGTTTGAGTTTGGCCCTGATAACCTATGTTTTGGGTGATTCACGCATCCCCCGCCGTCCTGAATTGCCTGCGGATATTGCCAGCGTGGTTCAAGCGATCGACCAGCGACCGGAACATTCCTGGAAAAACACCCACCTTGCGGCGATGGCCGGAAAGAGTACGGCCGGCTTCATTCGCGCCTTCCGGCGATGGGTCGGGGAGACGCCGATCCACTTTGTATTGCAGACGCGGATTCGGAAAGCCTGCCAGCTGCTGCTCGATCCGGACTTGTCCATGGATACGATTGCGAGGATCACCGGTTTTTCGGATCGTTACCATTTCGGTCACGTCTTCAAGAAACAGACGGGGCTGACTCCCGCCAAGTACCGGAAGCAGCATTTGATTCCCGTTTCCCCACCGCGAGCTGTTCCGGGCGGCCGGGAAGGCGAGGCGGCTGCCGAGATGTGACCGGGGGTCGTTAAGTCCCCCTCAAAGAAGTGCGTGCTACTCCGGTGCCGAAATCCCGCCCAACACCTGGACATCGGACCGGCGACTGGCGGGCGTGACCGTCAGCGTTTCCAGTTTCCCGTCGCGGTAGATGCCTTCCAGCGTGGTCTGCTGCGGGGCGTGCAGTTTGAAGCTGACATCCCAATCCGGCGGCCAGGCGGGAAACAGCAGGATCCGATCGCCATCCGCCTGCAGCAACATTGTCTGCAGCGTCTTCAGCAGATTCCCCCCGTGATCCTGGCAGGGGGTCCAATTGGCGAAATGTCCCCAGAAGGCGGGAAAACGACTGCCGGGATGCGTGTTTCTGACCCGTCCGGCCACCAGCTCGACCGCTTGCTCGGTCAGTCCGAGCAAGGCGGCTTGCGTATCGTCCTGAGTCCAGCCGCGTGGTCCGCGACGCGCGGTCCGGTGTTCAAAAGTTTGCCGTCCGATCTCCAAGTCGGGTTTTCCCAGGCCGTAGTGCCGGAAGGGAAACACGACGTAAAGTTCGGGGTTCTCGGCATTGCCCCGGCCCCCGTAGACTTCCTCCGCACCCAACACCCGTTGTTGGATTCCCTCACCCGTCATGGGCAGCGGGGGAACCGCTTTCCGCAATTGGCGCCAGAAGGCCACACGCTGCGGACCGACCCCATCCTGCGGCAGCTCCAGGAGTCTGTCCAGAACCCATTTCAACCCGGCGATGTCGGGCGTCGGATTCTTGGCATCCTGCAAGGTTTCCAGGGCCTGCGCCGGATACATCACCAAACGCCCCTGCTCGTCACGCTCGTAATGCTCGTTCCAAAACGTCAGCAGACGGTCGCTTAGCGGCAGCAGGCGCTCTTCGAGAAACCGTTCCTCGCGGGTGTAGTGGTAATAGTCCAGCATCAGGGCCAGTAATTCGAGCGAGGCGGTGTACTCCCGTCGGATGTAGCGGTTGGTCACCTCGCCGACCGGCAGATTCTCCCGCTCCCAGCCGTAGTTGGAATTGGTGAACATGCCCCAGAAGTACATGGTTTCGGGAAAGAAGGCTCCCGGATGTCCGAACCAGACCTGTGTGCGGTGTTCGGCCAGGGGGAGTGTGGCCTGATACATGGCGAACAGGGGCGCCATCATCTCGAAATCGCCGCTGGCCAGCATGGGCCAGTAGGACAAGCGGGTATTTTGCCACCAGTAGGGCCCGCCCCAGCGGCGATAATCGGGATCGAACCCTTCCATATCCACCGTGAACAGGCTGCCGTTGAACTTGATCGGATAGGCTCCTCGGCCAGCACAGGCCTGGAGATAGCGTTGCAGGGCGTAGGCCCGCGAGATTTCCTCCGCGTCCGTCTCGGAACCGGCCGTGGCCTGCTGGGCGAGTTGGCCGTTGACGTACAAGCGGAGCGTGGTGTCGGAATCGTCGAAGACGGCCGCCACATGGGTCCAGTTCCCTGCCGGCAGGGCATCGGGTACCTGCAGCAGGTGTCGGCCCGCGACCAGCCGCAGGCTGTTTTCCGGATGGGTGTCCAAGAGGATCCCGTCGCCCCGCCCGGGTGTCACGGCGTCGACGATGCGGGCACTGGTTCCCGCCAGCCGTTCGGGCCGGACCCAGGCCTCGATCGTCCAGGCTTCGCTCGGCTGAAAATCCTCGGCGGCCAGCAGCTTGGCTCCCCGTGCGGGTTGTGCCCAGCTGCCCAGCAGACCCGCTTGCTCCTGCAGCGGCTCGCGTCCGCCGGCTGCCCAAGCGGCGATTTCCGCGGACGAAACCGCTCGCCCCCACAAACTGACTCGGTCGAGTTGCCCTGCGAAACCGTGACCGCCGGCCTGATCCTGTCCCGCCCGTAAGGCGTGGGGCAGCTGCGTCGGCAGCTGCACGGTGGCCCGGCGGCCGCGAGCCATGATCCAGCTGCGGTTCCAAAATCGAGCCCACCAATCACGGTGCGCAGACCGCGCCTGCTCCCAATCCACCGCGCGCGTCCCAGCCACCTGGGCTTCCAGGGCGTCCCGCCACGCTTCCGCCGTGGCCGTCTGGGCGGTCAACAGATGGATCCCCAATTCCAACCGCGTCGCAGCCTGCTCGGAACGCAGCACTCGCTTCCCAACAGAACGTAGACCGTCTCCTTCTATCCAGCCGCCAAACGTCCGGTGCTGCAAGGGATCCCGGTTGGCCGCGATCTGGGCCTCCAGACCTTGATGCCGTAGATTGTCCTCCCAAATCGACCGCTCGTTCCGATGATACCACACCAGGCGGTCTGACTGCTCGGCAAGGATCGTGTCGGGATACGAAGTGATCGGCTCCGGACCGCCGTCCAAGCCGTACGCGCTGTGCACCTCCGGACCTTCGAGGACCCGCTCTTCCGTGCGCCACGTTTCGAGTTCGACTTCCCATAATTGAGGCGTCTCGTGGGACGCTTCCACACGCACCACGGGAGCCAGCGCATCTACCCACACCCGCAGCTCCGTCCCGTCGCCCGCCGAGCCCCAACGGACCCGCATCTCGCCCTCGTCCAGCCGCAGTTCCTGCTGGAAACAGCCCGTTTCCAAATCGGGGCGAGACATCGGACGCACACGCACCCGGCCCAGCTTCAGCAACCGGCAGTTGCCGCTCCAGGCGTCACTCTTGCTGAGCAGCAGCACCAGTTCGCCATCCGGTTCGACCCACGCGTTCACGCCGATGTCGCCGTTGCCCAGCGGCATCGAGCCCAGCGAGTTCTGGCTGGGCGAATCCCAGCTCACACGGTAGGCTGCCAGCCCTGCCGGGCCGTGCTGCCCGCCGGTTTCGGCTGCGGCCAGCAGCGGCAGAGCGCACCACAGCATCGCCCCGGCGATTCGCACCAGCCAGCCGCGAACTCGCGACCCCTGAATCGCCACGACCCGGTCTGTCCTCTGGGGGTCTGCCTCCACGCAAGTTCTCATTTTCGACTCTCCAAAAAAAGTGGTGCGGCACGGGACGGGGATGCGGCGGATCTGCCAACGAACTTCTCAGCCGCGGACCACCAGCTCACTCCGGCAGCGTGCCCCCGCCCGCTAACCGGACATCGGCGCGGCGGCTGGCAGGCGTGACCGTCAGCGTTTCCAGTTTCCCGTCGCGGTAGGTGCCTTCCAGCGTGGTCTGTTGCGGGGCGTGCAGCTTGAAGCTCACATCCCAATCCGGAGGCCAAGCGGGAAACAGCAGGATCCGATCGCCGTCCGCCTGCAGCAACATCGTCTGCAGGGCCATCAGTAGATTGCCGCCGTGCGGCTGATCGGGAGTCCAATCGAAATTGGGACCCCAGAACACCGGGAAGCGGCTGCCCGCATGGCGGCGGCCCGCACGGTCCACCACCATCGCACGGGCCGTGTCGGTCAGACCCAGCAAAGCGGCTTGGGTATCATCCTGACGCCAGCCGACGTTGCCCCGCACCACGCGCTGCTCGAAGGTCCGGAGGCCGATGTCCAGGTCCGGTCGAGTCACCCCGAACAGCCGGAACGGAAACACGGCGTACAACTCGGGGTTCTCCGAATTGCCGCGTCCCCCGAACACCTGCTCCGCACCGACCACCCGCCGCTCGCCCGCGGCACCCGTCATCGGCAGCGGAGGCAGCGCTTCGCGCAACTGCGTCCAGAACGACCGCCGCTCGCCACCCGTCACGGGCTCTGGCAACGCTAGCAGCCGGCCCAGCACCCACTCCAAGCCGGCGATATCGGGCGTCGGATTCTTGGCGTCCTGCAGCGTCTCCAAAGCCTGAGCCGGATAGATCACCAGACGCCCCTCGGCGTTCCGCTCGTAGTGCTGGTCCCAAAAGGTCAGCAGCGAATCGCTCAACGGCAGCAGCCGATCCGTCAGGAAAGAAGCATCGCGGGTGTAATCGTAGTAGTCCAGCATCAGGGCCAGGAGTTCCATCGACGAGGTGTACTCGCGGCGAATGAAACGGTTGGTCAACTCACCGACCGGCAGGTCGCCGCGATCCCAGCCGTAATTGGCGTTCGTGAACATGCCCCAGAAGTACATGGTTTCCGGAAAGAAGGCGCCCTCGTGGTCGAACCAGACCCGGGTGCGGAATTCGGCCAGGGGAACCGTGGCGGCGTAGGTGCGGAACAAGGGGCAGAGCATTTCGAAATCGCCACTGGCCAGCATGGGCCAGTAGGACAAGCGGGTGTTTTGCCACCAGTAGGGCCCGCCCCAGCGGCGATAATCGGGATCGAAGCCGTCCATGTCCACGGTGAAGATGCTGCCGTTGAACTTGATCGGATGGACACCTCGCCCGCTGCAGGCACTGACCCAGCGTTGCAGGAGGTAGGCCCGGGTGACCGTCTCGGCATCCGGGGAGCCCTGGGCAACAAGCCAGCTGCGGCTCCAGAACTGAGCCCACCAGTCCCGATGCGCGGCCCGTGCGGCGTCCAGCCCGATCCGCCGGGTGGCAGCGACCTGTGCGGCCAGCGCCTCGACCCACGCTTCCGCCGTCGGCGTTTGCGCCGCATGCACGTGGATGTTGACCCGCAACTGCTCCCGGGGACCGGCAGAGCGCAGCCTGCGATCCCCGTCGTTGGCCAACCCCTCGCCCTCAATCCAACCGCCGAACGTGTGATGCAGCAGCGGATCGTCCAGCTGCTCGATGAGTTCTCCCAGTCCCTGATAGCGCAGGTTGTCCTGCCAGATCGAGTGCTCGTTGCGATGGTACCAGACCACACGATCCGTCTGGTCGGCAAGGACCGAATCGGGGTAGCAAACGATCGGGTCCGGCCCGCCATGCAACCCGTAGGCGCTGTGAACTTCCCCGCCCTCGAGCACTCGCTTCTCTTCCCGCCAGACTTCCAACGCCACTTCCCACTCGCGGGCTCGGGCACTGTCGGCCTGGACGCGTACCACCGGATGATGGGCGTCCACCCAGAGGCGTAATCGGACCTGCTGGTCGGGCTGGCCCCAGCGGACCACCAATTCCCCGTCCCGCAACCGCAATTCCTGAACAAACGGCTGGCCCTCGGCAAACGGTGCGGGCGACATGCGGATCCGCAGGCGGCCCAGTTTCAGCAGGCGGCAGTTGCCGCTCCAGGCGTCGGTCTTGCTGAGCAGCAGGACCAGATCGCCGCCGGGCTCGACCCAGGCGTTCACCCCGAGGTCACCGTTGCCCAGCGGCATCGAGCCCCGCGAATCCGCGCTGGGCGAATCCCAGACCACGTTGTAAGCATCCAACCGCTCCGTTGCCGCCGCCTCAATCCCGGCAGCCAGCAGAATCACCCCGGTTGCGCACAAAACGGATCGCCACCAACTGTTCCCAACCATCCTCGACTCCCTGTTTTCACGGCCCGGCACATTGCCGACGAATCCACTTTGCCCACTTCGATGCCTGCGTCTGATCCCGTCATTTCGCGACCACGCGCCGCAGAAAAGCACGCCCAGACCCACTCCGCACGCTCCCGTCCTGACCGCCGTCTACAACCGCTCGCGCACCGGAGCACCCAACTCGAACGTTTCCTCGTGCTCTCCCCCGGAAGTGATCTCGATCGTCAACGGCGTGCTGGCCGCGCTGGTATACTGCTGGTCAACCAACGTGTACTCCGTGGGAAGACTGCTGCCACCTCCCGACAGCACGATCCCTCCCTCCATTTCTTCCACCGCTTCGGACGCTTCTGATTCTCGCTTGTTCACCACCACCTTGTGCCGCCCCTCGCGAACCCCTGGAAACTGACCGTAAGTGACCAACTCGACTCGACCCGCCTGATCCGTCAGTCCCCCCGCCGACCACTCGGTGGAATCGACCCCCACCACTTCGATCGTCGCCTCGACCAGCGGTTGACCATTTTGGGTGAACGTCAGGGTGCAAGGAAACAAATCCGGCATGCCCGGCGGGCGATCCTGTTGCGCGCAACCGCAAAACCAAGCCAAGCCGGCAAGAACAATCCACCCTCTTCCCATCTTCATACCCGTAATCCTCTTTCCAGAAGGAAGCGTTTCTTTTGCTCGTCCAAAGAAAAACTACGCAGAAGCTCCCGACCATCGAACTCGCAGCCCACGGGCTTACCAGTTCGAGAGCGATTCCTCACCCGCCGGGGTACCTAAAGCACCCCACACGCCAAACGGGCTCGGTCCAACCAGATCGCAATTCGCACTCTGGGCCGTGGTACCCATCACCGCACTGGGTAATCCGCCACAATCGATGTTGTCCGTCACGAAACGCACACTCCCGTCGACCATGCCCACATTCATGCCCCCGGGATGGTTGCTCGAGCCCGAGAAAATGCCCCATTGGGCCGCGCTGTTGACCGCAGCACAATTCGGCGAGTTGGGCGGAAGGATCGTGTTGAAGGTGGTGTAGATAGGTTGGTGCAAACCGTACATCCACCCCCGGGCCGCATTCCCCTCGTTCAACATGTTTCCCCGCAGGAAGGCGGTATTCGCCGGGTCCCGCGCATTCATACAGTTCATGGGACTGACCGTGTAACCGCTGTTCAGCGACACCACCGCCGTACCCCCCCGCACCCGCCGTGTCCGCAGTTCGTTCGCCGTAACGGCCTCGCCAAACGCGATCGTATTGCTGGTCCCGTCGGTAATCGCCGACAAATCCTTCCAAAAGGCATTGGTGAACACACCCCTGTTACGCGGGGTGTCAATCGTGTTCTGGGAACTGGAACGATTGTTTTGCAAGGCCGCATCCCCAAAACATACGACCATATTGGTCTTGGGAGCATTCGGCCCGGGAATGCGAGCGGCCCCATCGGAAGGGCAGATCAAGGTGGAAACATTCGACCCCAGATCGGGGCGATTCTG
>SLMF01000594.1 GCA_007133715.1 Planctomycetaceae bacterium | reverse complement strand
GCTCGCTTACCGTCAGCGGGCTGGTGGACGGAGGAATGGGGCGGCATCAACTTTCGAGGGCCGCCAGCAACTCGACGCCCTGAACCAGAACCTGACGAAGCTTGAACTGCCGTCAACGGAAGCTCCTGGACTTGGTATAGACCGGCGAAACGCAAGTCGTAACGGCCCAACGGTCCCGTGTTTCAGGGCAAGCTCCTGCTCCATTACCCGGTATAGGCTTGCAGCAGGAACTGGGTGGAGGGATTGAAACCGGCGATCTCGGTTTTCGGGTGGGCCCGGCACGCGGCCAGTTGTCGCCGCACCGTCTTGGCCGTCACCTTGCCGAGTTCAACGCCCCACTGGTCGAACGAATTGATGTCCCAGAGAAAACCCTGGACGGCCGTGCGATGCTCGTACAGGGCCAGCAGTTGGCCGAGACTGTGGGGAGTAAGTTGGTCCAGCAGGAGGACATTCGAGGGCCGGTTGCCGGGGAACACGCGGTGCGGTGCGAGTTCCGTCGGTTTCTTTTCGTTCCGGCAAATCTGGGCGGCCTGTTCCCGCGTCTGGCCGATCGCCAAGGCGTCGGGTTGGGCGAAGAAATTCGCCATCAACTCGTCATGGTTGGCCACGGCTTCGCCGGCGACGCTGGCCGGCCGTTGGCTGCGGCGGAAGCCGATGAAGTCGGCCGGGACGACGCGCCCCTGGTGCATCAGTTGGAAGAAACTGTGTTGCCCGTTGGTTCCCGGTTCGCCGAAGACGATTTCACCCGCGTCCTGCGACAGTTCCTGGCCTGACATCGTCACACGTTTGCCGTTGGATTCCATGTCCAGCTGCTGGAGGTGGGCGGCGAAGCGATGCAGGGCTTGGCAATAGGGCAGCACGGCCCGCGCGGGGTGCCCCAGGAACGAGACGTTCCAGAGGCCCCAGAGTCCCATCAGCACGGGCAGATTGTCTTCCAGCGGCGCGGTAAAAAAGTGCTGATCGAGGGCCCGCGCGCCTTGCAGGAACTCCTGCATGGGCTCCATCCCGAATTGCAGGGCCAGGGGCAGCAGCCCGACCGCGCTGCAGACACTGTAGCGACCGCCGACCCAGTCCCACATCGGAAAGACGCGTTCCTCCGGCACGCCGAACGCCATCGCTTCCCCTGTCGCTGCGGAGACGGCCGCCAGATGCGGAGAAACGTCGTTGCGGTTCAAATGCTCGCGCAGCCAAGCGCGGACCGTTTTGGCGTTCAGGATCGTTTCGGCTGTGGTAAAGGTCTTCGAGACGATCACCACCAGCGTGCGATCGGCGCGGAGTCCGGCCAGGGCTCGGGCGACGTCGATCGGGTCCACGTTGGCCAGGAAACGGAGCCGCCGTTTCCCCGCCAAGGACGCGCAGAACGGATCGGTACGCAACGCCTCGTACACGAACTCGGTGCCCAGATAACTGCCACCGATTCCGATCACGACCACGTCCGTCAGACGTCTTCCCGTCACCCCGCGGCGGGTGCCTGTCCGGATCTCTTCGGCGAAAGCGGCGATCTTGGCCAACGCGTCGTGTACCTCGGCGATCGCATCCTGTTCACCCACTTGGGGCCGCGGGTCCGAGCCGGTCTGCTGCGGGGCTCGCAACGCATAATGCAATACCGCTCGGTTCTCCGTGGCATTGATCGCTTCGCCCCGACGCATGCTCTGAATCTTGGCTGATAAGTCGACTTGCTGGCCGAAATCCAACAGCAGTTTCAGCGTCTGAGTCGTGGCCAATTGGCGGGCAAAGTCGAACAGGAGCCCGGGGAGCTGACGCCGCATCTGCTGGCACCGCTCGGATTGGACCAGCAGGTCCCGCAGGTGCTGGCCCTTGATTTCGGCGGCGTGTGCTGCCAGGGCCTTCCAGGCGTGGGTTGGATTCAAAGGAGTCTCAGGCATGGGATACTCGCATCCAGTTGAGAAGTAAAGATCATTCCTCCGGTGCGGAACCGTCGAGGAGGGCCAATTGTTCCAAGACGTCCCGGGGCAGGTCGCGCGGACGGGCGGGACATCACGCAAATAGCCACCAGAAATAAGCCATGATTGCGACTGCCAATCCCACCAAACCGGCCAGCACGATCAGGGCTCGCCCCGTCAAATCATCGCCTTCGGTGGCGTCCAGAACCAACCCCTGGCCGAAATCGTACCCGCACTGCTGGCAATGACGATAGAAGGCCGGAGAAAACGCTTCGTCACAGGCGGGGCACATCAGCAGCAAGTCTGGGGGGAGCGGCAAGTCTGGGGGGAGCGGCAAGTCTGGGGGGAGCGGCGGCACGGTCTCCTGGCTCTCCCGCGTGGCAGGCGGCTCAAGTGCCGGCAGGTACTCGGCCAACGAGAAATCGTCGCCGCCGATGTCACACGTCGGACAGCGCGTCTGGCGGCGACGCCCACATGCGGGGCAGCAGGGCCATTGCCACGGTTCGGCAGAGGCCTCCGCCGGCAGCACGCCAGGATCGGGTGGGGGGACGGAATCTGCCGACATGATTCACCTTCAAACAGCACGACAGGCAACGAAGTCGAGCAACGTCGCGTCCCGCTCTGCGTTTAGCGCCGCCCGACACCTCCGTTCCCAGTATAACAGTTCCCGGCTGCCGTGGCACCGCCCCTCAGTCAGGCGTTGCGGGCGGGACGCGCGCTCCGCTTCTCCCTCTTCTGACACTCCGCACAAACACCGTAGACGATCAAACGATGCCGGGTGACTCGGAACCCATGGTCCGCCGCAACCCGATTCCGCAACACCACCAATTCATCACTCTTGAACTCGTACAGCTTCTGGCAGTGATCACAGTACAAGTGGTCATGCTGGGGGTAGCCATAATCGTGTTCGTAGACTGCGCGGCCATTCAGTTCGAACTTGCGGAGCAAGCCGGCGTCGACGAATTCGGCCAGCGTTCGATAGACGGTCGGGCGACTCACATAGCCGGTTTCCCCCTTATTCGGCAGTTGGGCGATCAGCTGATCGGCATCGAAGTGCTGATGGTGGCTGAAGATATGGTCAACCAGCGAGCGTCGCTGCTCGGTGTTCCGCATCCCCCGGCTTTGCAGATACTGTTCAAAGCGTTGCCGGGGGGTCTGGGGGACCGTGATCGAGCCGAGTGAGTAATTTTTAGG
>SLMF01000433.1 GCA_007133715.1 Planctomycetaceae bacterium | reverse complement strand
GCGATGAACAAGGTGTCGTGATAGTCCGCCGGAAAGGCGTAGTGCTGGTAGACCGCCATGCCGGCCGGGAAGCTCTGCGTGGTGTCCAGAATCCCGGGCAGCCGGTCCAAATAGAATTCCGGCCAGGCCCCGGCGTCGTGCCGCCAGCCGTATTCGCCGCCGGTGACCAAGTGATGCAACGCGGGGGCCTGCGCACCCGTCCAGCCTGACAAATCGGGCACCCGACGCTCGACGGTGAACCCGTCGCCCTGCAGATTGAAGACCGCGCTGGTGGCGTCACGCAAGCCGCCTGCCACCACCTGCACCTGGCGGCCATGCACATCCATCCGCAATAAAGCACCGCCCGGCACACGCCGCGGACCGTCCGCGCGGTCGCGCTCCGACATCCGGTATGGGCTGGACGCTGACACCTCGGACGGCAACTGAGTCTGGCTGCCCACCAGCACATACAAAAAGCCATCGGTGCCCAAAGCCACACCTTGCGGGCCCGTTTCCGCATCCTCCGCAGGCAAAACCAACAGCGTTTCGACGTGATCCAACCGCCCGTCACGACTCTGATCCTGCAGCCGGTACAAACCGCGACCCTCCGGCCCGTCCCCGGTCACATAAACATCCCCGTTCAGACATAAGATCCCCCGGCAGTCGCGGACCTGATCCCCGTATACCCGGACCTTCAACGGCTGCTGGGGATCGTCCGTCTGGTGGATCAGCAGCAGTTCGCCGCCCTCGCGCGAGGCGATGATATGCCCGAATTCATTGAAATCCAGAGCTAACAGCGAATCGGTGAGTTCATGGTCCAGCAACGATTCGACCTCGAATTCGGCGGCTACACGGAAGGGCAGCTCCTGCTCCGGGTCCTGCTCCGGGTCCGGGTCCTGCGGCGCGGGTACGGCGGCTGGCGAAGGGGCCTGGTCCTCATCCGCGACCGTCACACGAGCCGGAACGCGACCCAGCGAGGTCCCCTCCGTCCCGGCAATCTCCAAGGGACGCGGGGACGCCGATTCCGAGCCCGCCGATTCCAGCTCACGCGGAAATCGACCCGGAATCTGCTGAGCCTGTGGTGCTTGTAAGCGGGCAAGCGACTCACCGGTCGATCCGATCGGTTCCCAGTAACCCAACAGTTGGGCCATGTCCCAACGCGCGTCGTTGTACAACGGCGTAAACCAAAACGGCAAGGGATTCAAATGTGTCATCCAGCTGTCGTCGGTGACGTAACGGTGGATCTGCCGATTCCGATCCCGCACCTCGATCCGGGCCGCTAAACCCGCGGTCGAACCGTGCGTGTTGGTCACGCGGAAAGCCACCAGATTCCGGCCGGAAACCAGAAAGCGGCTGATGTCATGCTCGGTCAGCGTCGCCCGGCCTCCCCCGGCTCCCACCCGGCGACCATTGACAAACAACTCGTAGCGGTCCTCGGCCGCCGCAAACAGACTGCCCCGCTGAGGCGAAAGCACGGTGAACTCCTTGCGGAAATGGCAAGCCGTCCGCGGCACCGCTCCCATCGCATGCTCAGGTGACCAGATCCAACCCAGCTGATCCGCCGCCGTCGCCGGGCAGGCGAGCAAGAGCAGGACGAGCAGGCCGACCAGCGCCCCCATCGTGGCTCGACAGAGAAAAAAGCAGCGAAGCGAGGAGAATCTCATGACTGGACCTTCCTTGGTGAGCTACAGCCGGACCACGACCCAACCCGGTCTTTGCCGATCCGTATCGGGCAAACATCGCTCGACAGGCAGATGAACCGCGCGAGCGCGAACGATACCAACAAGTCGCCTCGCGCGGCAAGCCGAATTTCCGGAATTCGGCGGGGGGTGCAGGACAGGGTTTGCGTTATAATTTTGGCCCTCTTGACATTGGGGGGGATTACCATGAGGGGCGTTTGCTGCGAATGGATTTGCGGCAGACGGGAGACTCCAGGCAAAGCAGGAGGTTTAGATGTTTTGACGCACGCAGATAACGGCGGCGATGTCACAGGAGTCGATGGACGAGCTTACCGATCATGCCCGTTCATGCGCATGAACGGGCACCTGGGAGCTTGTCACGTCGAATCAAGCACGCGCTGAAAGGGTCACGTTACCGAAAGATTCTTCTCATCCTGATATGCCGTCCAAGTCTTTCGGGCGATTCCGTCCAGTTCATCCCAAAAAAAGTTCCCGATCACAAACCCGGCGTACCTGGCCCCACTATTGGGTTTTCATGCTAGGAACGTGGAACTCGGTGCCAGACCACTCGGAGGCAGCCCCCGAAAGAGCAGCTTCTTCTTTGCCCCGCCTCGCATCGGCTTTCGAGGATCGCCTGGAAGGGATGTCAGTTGCCGACCGAAGCCCAGTGGGAGCGTGCCGCGCGCGGAGGGGATGCGCGCCGCTATCCCTGGGGTAATCAAGATCCCGAGCGGTTGCGATTTGGCGACCTTGTTAACAACAACATTTACCACACAACAGGCGGAACGCCCTTTTTCCAATGGCCCGCTTAAAGGGGTAAAACGCTGATTCACCGCAAACCACTTCGGGCAATATGCGTTCACGGGGTTTCGTGGCGAAGAAGGTCTTGGTCCCGGATAACGCGATTTCGCCGCGAAAATGGGACCGTCCCCTTCGGCCGGTCACAAATGACATACCGTCCCGCCACCGCCTCCGCGAACCCCTCCGCCAGCGTGGCATCCCAAGCCCGATCCAGCATTTTCTTTCCATCCTTTGAACAACCATTTCCCCCCGATAGTGCGACACTTTTTGCTTCGCCATCATTGCAATCCTCCTCTGGACTCGGTATAATCCATTTGCAGCTATTGAGGTACAAATCCACTGGGAACCAGTCCGGGCACCCACGGCCCCCGGACTGACGAAACAAAGCAAGGAACCCATCCAACTGGGGGTGTCTTTTCAGAACAGACAAACCGAACCAGGGTCAAACTGGGCGGCAAGACAGCAACCGTAAGCAGGATGAGAGCAATTTCTGCAATTACCCGGTGAAAAGCAGAAAATTTCTGTTCTTGAGGGTGTTCCCTAAGAATTATTCTACATAGTACAATGTTACGATCCATGATCGACCACAACGGCGAGGATGGGTCCTCGGCACCGCAGGGGCCGCTGGTCCCGTTCAGGGTTGCTCGGTC
>SLMF01000460.1 GCA_007133715.1 Planctomycetaceae bacterium | reverse complement strand
TGAGGAAATGAATGAAAACGAGACGATATTGGATTATGTGGACCGGTTGGGCATCCCTCCGGTGAATCGGATGCTGCTGCCGCTGATGTTCGTCGACACGGTCGAGGACGGTGCGAAGACGCTGCTCCGCTATCCCGGTGCCCTGCTCACCAGCTCGGAAGCGCCCAGTGGTTACACGGTGCGGATCCCGATCGTGCGGTACGCGTCCAGTCAGGATGACGTCGCGGAGCCGGACGAGGCGATCGTGTCGTGGCGGCGTGTATTGGAAAGCTCGCGTTCGGAATCTTTTTCGGTCGCGTCGTCGGAGCGGGGTTTGGTGGTATTGCAGCTGCATTATCCGTATCAATCGGCGGTGATGAGCGGTTTTCGGCCGCGGCAGGACCTGTCCGACCCGCACCCCGACAATCCGTTGCTGCCGATCGTTGCGGACGACAACTTGCCGGCTGAGCCCCTGCCCGAGGAGGGCACGCTGACGGCGCCGGATGTCCCCGGGGCCTCGGACGACTGGGATACTCCGATTGCGGGTCATCCGTACTCGGGCCCCCACGGGCTGGGTCGGCAGGCGGCTTGGGGAACCGAGGTGCGACCGTTCCGGAGGGTGCTCTCGGCACAAGCTGTGGCGCGTCGCGAGGTTTTTGGTTTTGACTGACAACTCCAGTTGGGGAGGATCCGAAGATGCGAACCATTCATCCTAGAACACGGCGGCCCACCCGGGTTCCCGTTCTGGCGGCCGGTAGCCTGCTGGTCCTGCTGGCCGGTACCGGGGTCCTGGTGGGGATGTGGGCGACGGGTATCTTGGAGTTGCCCGGTGGCCATCAGGGCCAGCAGGTTCCCGAGGGGACGATCCCGGTGCCGATGTCGTCGCGGGTGATCCCCCGCTATACGATGGTCGAGCGGGAGCATTTGATGGACCTGCGGACGGGCGACTGGACGGTCCAATTCCTGCCGCCGGAGCAGGTGCCGGAGGGCGTGTTGACGCATATCAGCCAGGTCCGCGGCCGGGTGACGGCTGCGGAGAAGCCGTCTGGATTCTTTTTTGTCGAAGCGGACTTTCTGCCCCACGGCACACGGCCGGGAATCTCGGCGGGGGTGCCGGAGGGGAAGCGCGCTTTGACTCTGGAAGCCAGTCGGCTGCGGGGCGTCCGCTCGCTGTCGGCGGGCGATCGGATCGATTTACTGGCCAGCATTCCGCTGGAGTTATTGCCGTATTTCGGCGGCATGGAATCGGGTTGGCGGGCGGAAAACGCCCTTTCGGCCGCAGCCTCGGGCCGCGAAAAACGCGCCGAGACCCGGATGCTGGCCGGGGATGCCGTGGTGGTCGAGCCGGTGACGACGCGGGAGGTGCCGATCGCCTCGGGCTCGCTGACCGAAGGCACGATCACTCGCATGGTCCCGGTGCAAGAGATTGTGATCGCCGTCGACCGAGCCGACGTGGCCTTGGTATCGGAGGCGATGGATCAGCAGTTGTCGATCACGGCGATTGCCCATTCCGGGCGTCCCGCCGGGGACGCGGCGGAACCGCTGGAAGAAGGCCTGGTGCTGGTGCCCGTGGCGGCCCGTTCGGTGCCCGCCTACTCGCGATTGGTCCGCGAGGACCTGCTGGATGTGCGGACGCGATTTGAAACGACCGTGGCGATGCACCAGGACGAGGTGGAACGTTTGGGGATCGTGACCAGCATGGGCGAAGCGTTGGGGCGCGTGGTCGCGCGGGACGTGTTGCCGGGCGAGTTTATCCGTGAGGACCAATTGCTGCCGCCGGGAGCGAATCCGGGGGTCGCGGCGGGGATCCCGCCTGGCAAGCGGGCATTCACGCTGGACGCACGTTCCATCCGGGGATCGCACGCCCTTGGTTTAGGCGACCGCTTCGATCTGCTGGTCAGCATTCCGCTGGACTGGTCCCAGACGCGTCCGTTCGGCGCCTCGATGCGGTTGGATACCGCCTCGCTATTGTCCACGGCAGGCAGTTTGCAGCAGCAGGCGGTGGTCCGTGTGGTGGTGCACAACGGGATGGTGATTTCACCGGTGGTGGCGACCAAGCTGAACCTGCCGGCGGGGCTGTCGCAATCGCGGGAGGCGATGCAGCAGCTGGCCGAATCGGCCGAACAGATGATCGTGGCGGTGGCCCCGGACGAGGCGGGGCGATTGGCGGAAGCGGTGGCCCTGGGCTTGGAACTGGCGGTCGTATCACGCGGGACTCAGGACCATCCGGCCGATCGCGAGCCGTTGTGGGATCTGGAGGGTGACGCGGATTTTTTCGGCTGGAACCCGCTGGAAGGCATGAAGTCGATCGAAGCGATGGTCGGGGCGAAACGCGAGGTGTACCTGCTGCCGGGCAACGGCTCGGCCCGGGCGGTGCCCATGACGGACCCGCCTGAGGCCCGCTCGAACCGCCGCGAACCGGGGGCCCCGGGCTCTGCCACACCGCGTGGCGGGGTCCAGGCCGCGTTACCTGTCTCCGAATCCTGACCGAAAGGGACCTGGCGTTTGGCGAGTCTCCTGGACACTCCGCGACCCCGTCATCGGGGCATTTGCCGCGAACGGCGAAACCGGCCAGCCCGGCGGCGTTCGGCTGGCTATGCGCTGGTGCTGGTCGTGCTGCTGCTGTTCGGCTTGATGGGACTGGCCGCCCTGGTGATCGACATCGGCTTTGCCCGCCTGGCGCAGTTACAGATGCAGGCTGCGGCCGACACAGCCGCGTTAGAGGGCCTGCGGTTTCGAGATGAGCTGCCGGCTCGTTTGCAGCGGGGCAGTTTAGGGTTTGTTGAAGACGAATTAAGAGTTGTTCAAGGAGCCATCCAGGAGGCGGGAGGTCAGCCCGCGCCTGAATCGGACTACGACCCCCAGCAGGAAGAATGGCAGCGTTGGACGGACCCAGCGCGCCGCTGGTGGGTGGGAGACATCGTACGGCAGGTTTTTCGCGACGATGTCGACCCGGATACCGGCCATCAGATCCATTATGGAGCGGGGCCGCGAATCGAATTTGAAGGAGGCTTTGGCCCCGAGGAACTCGTAGCGGGCCAAACCGTGAACTTGGAAACGCGTGGAGTCTGGGAGCCCAGCCTGCAATTGAATCTGCCCAATCATCACTATGGCGATGTGGTGGCCGGGAGGTACGA
>SLMF01000515.1 GCA_007133715.1 Planctomycetaceae bacterium | reverse complement strand
CATTTCGTCCGCGCCGGTACGCCGTTGATCGAGATCGACCAGGCAGAATATCGGTTGGAAGTGCAACGTAACGAGCGACAATTGGAACAGGCTCGGGTGGAGTTGGAGGAGCACGACGTCGAATTCGCGAACATCCGTAGCTTGCTGGAGTTGGCCCAACGAGATCTGCAACTGGAACGTAAAGAGCTGCATCGTTTTTCGGAGTTGTCTCTGCGGCATGCCGCCAGTCAATCGGAATTGGAACGGACGGAGCGGGCCGCGATCGCTTCGGAACAGATGGTCCAGGAGCTGCAGAATCGGCTGCAAAGTCTGCGGGTTCGCCGGCCGCGACTGGTGTCAGGTATCGAATTGGCTGGTAGTCTTCTGGAGAGGGCGCGTCTGGAGCTGGAACGCACCCAGATCACGGCCCCGGTCGATGGCGTGGTCGTCCAGGATCTGGTCGAACAGGATGGCTATGTCCAAAAAGGCCAACCCTTATTTCGCATCGAGGACACCTCGCGGATCGAAGTGCAGAGCAGTTTGAGAATGGACCAGCTGTACTGGTTGTGGAGCCAGCAAGCTCGGCAATCCGACGCGTTTTTCGAGCCGGATCAGGCCTATCGCATCCCGGCGACGCGAGCGACGGTGAGCACGCAGATTGCCGGGCTGCCCGATTTGCGTTTTACCTGGCAAGGGGAACTGACCCGATTCGACGGGATTGGTTTGGACGAACGGACGCGCACCGTGCCTTGCCGGATCGTGGTCGATCATCCGCGGCAGGTTTCCGCCGTGAATCGGGCGGGTGAACCGGTGGTTTCTCCCGGCAGCCCTCCGGCTCTGGTGCGTGGCATGTACGTGACCGTGCTGTTGCACATAGTTCCCCAAGCGGAGCTGGTGCTGATACCGGAAACCGCGTTACTGCCTGGCAAACGCGTGTGGAGTGTTCGCGACGGTCGGCTGGTGCAACTGGGGCCGCTGGTGCTGATCCGGCGGCTGACACGTGCCACGGCTGCCGGGCATTCCGGCTATTGGCTGGCGCCCTTGGCAGAGAACGGTCTGGTACCCGAGGAGCAACTGGTATTCCATCCGATCGGTGACCTGCAGCAGGGCAGTCCCGTGCAAGCGTTCCAGTCGCCTGCGGACGCGACGTCCGACGGATTCGGGCAGTGACCTCGGAGGGCTCGGCGTGAAAGCACTCATTCGATGGGCGATTTCGAATTCGCCCGCCATGAATACGCTGATGCTGACGATCTTGCTGATCGGCGGCCTCAGCCTGCTGACGCTGCGCCGCGAAGTGCTGCCGGATTTCGATCTGGAAATCATTGTCATCACGGTCCCTTACCCGGGCGCCTCGCCCAGTGAGGTGGAGGAAGGCGTCTGTCAGAAGCTGGAAGAAGCCGTCCAATCGATTCGCGGCATCCACAGGATTTTCGGGCTGGCACGAGAAGACGCGGGACATGTGGTCCTCGAATTGGCCGATCGTCAGAACATGCAGCGGGTTCTGAATGAAGTCCGGGCAGAAATCGATCGCATTCCCAGCTTGCCGGAACGGGCAGAGGATCCGAGCATCGAGCAGATGACCCTTCGCACGCCGGCCATCAAAGTCGGGGTGTTGGGCCCCTCGGGGACCGTGAACTCGGAGGAAGATGCGGGACTGCTGCTCCGTACGATCGCCGAATCGATCCGCGATGACCTCCGTTTGCTGCCCACGGTATCCCAAGTCAATCTGGTGAATGTGCGGGATTATCAGATCGACGTCGAGATCCCCGAACACACCTTGCGACGCTATCACTTGAGCCTGCAGCAGGTGGCCCAGACGATCCGCCGGGAGAACATCGAGCTGTCTGGTGGGCGGATGACTACCGACACCCGGGAACTGCTGCTGCGTGGCAAGAACAGGGGCTTGACAGGCGACCAAATCGCACGGATCCCGCTGGTCACCGCGCCCCATGGCGTCGTGTTGACCATCGGGGAAGTGGGGCGTGTGCGGGACGAATTCGATGACTCGACAGCCGGCAATTGGATCAACGGCCGTCCCGGAATGGTGCTCTCCGTCGATCGTACCTCGGGCGAGGATCTGATTCGGATCACCCGGGAAGTCCAGAACTATGTGGCAGAACGGAATCTTCAGATGCCCCCCGGTTTCCAGTTGGTCACCTGGAGCGACTCGTCCCTGGACGTGGCGGATCGCCTGCACATGTTGCTGACCAACGGGTTACAAGGTCTGATCCTGGTCTTCCTGGTGTTGGCCGTGTTTCTGGAATTGAAGCTGGCGTTTTGGGTGGCCCTGGGCATTCCGGTCGCCCTGGCCGGGGCCGGGATGGCTTTGGGATTGGCCGATCAGACGCTGAACATGCTGACCATGTTCGCCTTCCTGCTGGTACTGGGGATTGTGGTCGATGACGCGATCGTGATCGGCGAGAACATTTACGCCCACCGTGGCCGCCACACGACGGCGACGGCTGCGGCGATCCAGGGCACCGTCGAGGTGCTGCCGGCCGTGACCACCTCGATCCTGACCACGGTCTTCGCCTTTTTGCCGCTGTTCTTCGTGTCGGGGATCATGGGCAAGTTCATCGCGGTGCTGCCGTTGGCGGTGATCGCCATGCTGCTGGTTTCGCTGACCGAAAGCGCGCTGATTCTGCCTTGTCATCTGGCCCATCGCGACAGCCCCCTGTTCCGGCTGGCCGGGAGCCTGCTGTTCCCGCTCCGCCCGCTGGCCCGGGGGTTCGCCCGCCTAAATCAGGCCAGCCATTGGCTGGTGTACGAAGTGACGCGGCGAGCGTACCTGCCCGCTTTGGACTGGGCCCTCTCGAACCGCGCCCTCGTGCTGAGCACCGCCCTGGCCCTGCTGATCTTCACCTTCGGCCTGCCACGCTCCGGGATCACGCCCTGGGTGCTGTTCCCCACGCTGGACAGCAAAATGATCGAAGCGGAAATCGTTTATCCGGACGGGACTCCCGGCCCTCACACCCGGAGTTCATTGGACCGTTTGCTGGCCGCTTTGGAGCAGGTCGACGCGCAATTCGAACAACCGGTGGTCCAGCTGGTCCATCTGGCCTTGGGCCAAATTACGGAAGATACGGTGCTGGGCGCCGGTTCGCAAACTCGCGGCAGCCATCTGGGCGGCGTCTATGTCGAACTGGTGGACCCGGCGCATCGGCAGGTGACCAGCGATGAAATCTTACGCCGCTGGCGACAGCAGGCGGGCCTGTTTGACGGTGCCGAGCGTCTGGTCTTTTCGGCCACGGAAGTCGGGCCCGCCGGGCAGCCCATCGAATTCAATCTGCTGGCCCCCAACGAGCACGTGGAGCAACTGCAGGCTGCCGCACAACGCGCTCGACGAAAACTGGCCGAACAAAAGGGCGTGTTCGACATCCGGGACAACGCGTTGCCCGGAAAGTGGGAATACCAACTGCGCGTCAAAGACCGAGCACTCGCCCTGGGGGTTACCACAGCCGAGCTGGCAGAAACCGTCCGAGCGTCCTACTTCGGCGAAGAAGCCATGCGACTGCAACGCGGACGGCACGAGGTCAAACTGATGGTGCGATTCCCACCCGAACAACGGCGCTCGTGGGCCGAATTCGAAGAAATCCGCGTCCGCGGTAGCGACGGCATCGATCGTCCCTTGACCGAATTGGCCGAGGTCCAGGTCCAACGCGGCTATTCGGAGATCCATCGCATCGACCAACTGCGATCGATTACGATCACTGCGGATGTCGATCAAACCCAGGCCAATGCGCGGGAAATCGTCCGGGGCCTGCAAGCCGAATTCATCCCCCAACTCCTGAACGACTACCCCCACCTCCGCGTGGATTGGGAAGGACAACAGGGCCGCATGGAGGAGTCTTTGAACAGCTTGATGCGGGGCTTCCTGGTCGCCCTCTTCGCCATGTATGGTCTGCTGACCTTCCAGTTCCGCTCCTACATCCAGCCTCTGATCGTTCTAATGATCATTCCCTTTGGCGTGATCGGCGCGTTCTGGGGGCACGTGGTGATGGGGTTAACCATCACGATCTTCAGCGTGTTCGGGATCGTGGCCCTGACCGGTGTGGTGGTCAATGATTCCATCGTGCTGATCGATTTCGTCAACCAGCGGATTGAACAGGGGATCGCGCTCCGCACGGCTTTGCTGGAAGCGGGCCGTCGCCGCCTGCGACCGATCCTGCTGACCTCATTAACCACCGTAGCGGGGTTGACTCCCTTACTGTTGGAGAGGTCGTTCCAAGCGCAATTTCTGATCCCCATGGCGGCCAGTTTGGCGTTCGGTCTGCTCGCTTCGACCGTCTTGGTTCTGTTCGTTGTCCCGACCATTTACCATGTGTATACTGCGGGCTTCTTTCCCGGGGTGACCTCGCTGCCTTCTGTGGAAAGCGCATCGGAGAGCCTGGTTCGACCGCGATTGGCGGGCAAGGCGATGCAGGTCACCGACTGAAACCCCGGCGGGCGGGGCGCAGTTGCGTTCTGCGGCCCACCGCAATGGGAGAGGCAATTCCAACACCGCCCAACTCGGATACACGTTACTTGAAAGGCAAGCCTCGATGGATCCCACCAGCCGTCTCACCGAACTGGCCCAAGGCTACCGCCAGGCCATTGTCCTGCTGACCGCCTGTAAACTCGGCATTTTCGCCGCCCTGGGGCGCGACAGACGGACGGCCGACCAGCTGGCCGGACAACTGAAACTGGATGCCCGGGCACTCGAAACCACCCTCCTGGCACTCGCTGCCGAAGGCATCCTGCAATACCAAGAGTCAACCTTTCGCATCGCCGCCCCGTACCGGGAAATCCTGCTGCCCGCTGGCGAGCGATCGCAAAGCAGCATCTTCAACCACAATTACAATTGCCTGCAACGTTGGTGCCGGTTGGGCGAGGTTCTGCGAACCGGCCAGTGCGTGCCGGAACCGGCGGACGAGTCGGATGGGGATTCACTTCGCGATTTCATTTGCGGGATGGCCGAGATTTCCCGCGGAGCCAGTCGCGAAGTGCTCGAAAAAGTGGACTTCAGCCCCTTTCGCAGGATGCTCGATCTGGGCGGCGGCCCCGCCACCGCCGCCCTCGAATTCGCCCGACAATACCCCCAACTGCGCTGTGTCGTCTTCGACTTGCCCGATGCGCTCGCCATCGCACGCGAAGAAATCTCGCGTTACGGCTTGACCGACCGCGTCCAAACCCGCCCGGGCGATTACTACCAGGATGAATTCGGCGAAGGCTTCGATCTGGTTTATATCTCCAATATTATTCACAGCATGAGCCCGGCCGATACCGCGATGATCGCCCGAAAAACTCGGCAGGCCCTGCTGCCCGGCGGGACCGTGATGATCAAAGAGTTCTTCCTGGACGACGACCGCACCACCCCCGCCACCGCAGCCTACTTCAGCATCAACATGCTGGTGGCGACCGAGGGCGGAAAGTCCTACACACTCCGCGAAACCCGTGAGATCCTCCAAAAAACGGGCTTTCGAGACTTCCAAACCGTCGAGTTGTCCGCCGCCAGCCGCCTGCTGATCGCTCGCAAAGACGGAGAATAGGACTGCTCGTGTAGTTAATTCATTTCCGGTCGACCGGGGGGGTTCATGGGGGAGCAGGGTAGCCGTATCCCCTGATTCTCGGGTGACGTGTCGCCGAGACCAAACTGGCTCCGCTTGACCAAGGCATAAACCAGACCGTAAACTGACCCGCTTTGCGTGTGCCCGAATTCCGCTTTTGCAGCGTCCCGAATCCATCCGTGTGGGAGATTTTCAGTTGGCAGGAACCTCTGTGATCGGTTTGCAGTGGGGCGACGAGGCCAAAGGCAAGCTCGTCGACCTGATGACGTCCCAATTCGACTACGTGGTCCGCTACCAGGGAGGGTCGAACGCTGGCCACACGGTGGTGATCGGTGATCAGACCTACAAACTGCATCACATTCCCAGCGGGATACTTAATCCGGGCGTGATGAATATCATCGCTCCGGGGGTTGTGCTGAATCCGGCCACACTGTTGCAGGAAATCGAGGGGCTCACCGCGCGTCAGATCGATGTGACCGAGAACTTGCGGATCAGTGATCGGGCGCACGTGGTGTTTCCGTGGCATTTGGCGGAAGATCGCGTGACCAATGCGGCGGCCGTAGCTGGGGAGAGTATCGGGACCACCCTGCGGGGGATCGGGCCGTGTTATCGTGACAAGTACGCCCGTTCGCATGCGATTCGGATGGGAGATCTGTGCCGGTCCGGTTTCCGTGCGCGGATAGAAGAGATCGTGGCGGCCAAGCAGCGTGCATTGGCGGGTTTGGGCAGCACGGAATCGCTGGATGTCGAGGCGATATATACGGAGTTTTCGGGTTATGCCGAACGTTTGCAGCCCTTGGTGACCGAAACGACCGATCTGTTGTTGGACGCTTTGGACGCGGGCAAGAGCCTGCTGTTCGAGGGAGCCCAGGGGGCTCTGCTGGACATTGATCACGGGACTTTTCCGTTTGTGACCAGCAGCAACAGTTCAGGGGTGGGGGTTTGCGGCGGTTCGGGCGTTCCGCCTTGTTGGATCCGGCGGGTGCTGGGCGTGGCCAAGGCCTACACGACGCGGGTAGGTGGCGGTCCTTTCCCCACCGAACTGGATGACGAAGTGGGCCAGCGGATTCGCGATTTAGGCAACGAGTATGGCACGACAACCGGGCGGGCTCGGCGATGCGGTTGGTTTGACGCGGTGGCCGTGCGATATACCACCCGTTTGAGCGGCGTCAGCGGGCTGTCAATCATGATGTTGGACGTGCTGAGCCAGTTGCCGGAAGTGAAGATCTGCGTGGCTTACCAGCTGGATGGGAAGCGGATAGAGCGGTTTCCCAGCCATGTGGAAGATTTGCGGCGGGTAACTCCGATTTATGAAACGCTGCCAGGCTGGGAGACGGACGTGACTCAGATGCGGCGGATGTCGGAGTTGCCGTCCGGGGCTCGACGGTATCTGGACCGGGTTTCCGAGCTGGTACGGCGGCCGATCGACGTGGTTTCGGTCGGTCCGGATCGAGCACAGACGATTTTTGCTGACGGAGCCTCATGAGCGGAATCATGTCCCCAGCGGATACCAAGTCGGCTTCCCAGCCGTCTCTGAGCGGAGTGGGGGACGCGTCGCAGATCCCCCCGGAACGGCGGCCACGCCATATTGCGGCGATCATGGACGGGAACGGGCGCTGGGCCCAGCAACGCAATCTGCCCCGGATCGAAGGCCATCGGCGTGGTGTGACTTCGGTGCGCTCGACGGTGGAAGCCTGTGCGCGGCTGCAGATCCAGCAACTGACCTTGTACTGTCTGTCCAGCGAAAACTGGAAACGCCCCCGGCATGAGTTGGATTTTCTCATGCACCTGCTGGAACAGTACATGATCGAAGAACGCAGCATGATCATGAGCAACAACTTGGTGGTCCGAACGATTGGCCGCCGCGATGGGATACCGGCCAGCGTCCAGCGGGAAATGGACAAGACGATCGCCATGAGTGCTGGCAATTCAGGCACGCATGTCTGCTTGGCCATCAACTACGGTGGGCGAGCCGAAATGGTGGACGCCGTGCGTCGGATCGCCCGCCAGATCGAACGCAGCGAGTTGAGCAGTGCTCAGATCGATGAAGCCTGTATGGCCGCGCATCTCGATACGGCCGGCATGCCGGACCCCGATTTGGTGATCCGCACGGCGGGCGAGATGCGAGTCAGCAATTTCCTGCTGTGGCAGATCAGTTATGCGGAGTTATGGGTCACGGATCGTTGCTGGCCCGATTTTCGCGAGGAGGACCTGCATCAAGCCATCGTCGATTTCGCTCGTCGGAATCGCCGGTTTGGCGGCTTGCACCAGCCGGATGCGGGGTGCTAGGGTGTTACGCTGGCGATTATTGGTAGCCGCCCTGATCATCACCCCTCTGGTGTTTTTGCTGGTGGTCGATTATCAGAGGAATGCCGGCGCGCCCGGTATCTGGTTGTTTCCTTTGCCTCTGCTGCTGGCGGTGGCGGCGGTGGCCGAATTGCTGCACCTGTTTCGAGCAAAAGGCTTCCAACCGGCGGCTTGGGCTGTGTACGTTGGCACCCTGCTGGTGATCCTGGCCGGACAGCTTCCCGTATTCGGAAGGTGGGCGGTCGGTTCGTATCCGGCCGTTGAAACGTTGGGGGCCTTCGGCTGGCCACTGGCCGCCCTGGCCGTCGCCGCCAGCTTGGTCTTCCTGGCCGAGATGCGCCGCTTTGACCAGCCCGGCAACGCGACCGTCCAGGTGGCCTTGGGCATCCTGGTTCTGCTGTACGTGGCCGTCCCCATGAATTTTTTGATCGCGCTACGCGAGTTCCACGGGAATCGTCAGGGGATGATCGCCCTGATCTCGATGATCGCGATCGTCAAGATGTCGGATACGGGGGCTTATTTCTGTGGTCGCTGGTGCGGGCGCCATCCGATGGCCCCCATTCTCAGTCCGAAAAAGACGATCGAAGGCGCGGTCGCCGCCCTGCTGACCGCCGCCCTCACGGCTTGGCTGTTCCTCCATCTGATCGCACCGGCGATCTTCGGCACCGCAACCTATCAACCCGGCTTGGTCTCGGTCCTCTGTTACGGCCTGATCGTCGGACTGGCCGGCATGCTCGGCGATCTGTCCGAATCGCTGCTCAAACGCGACCTCGAGTGCAAGGATTCCAGCCAATGGATGCCCGGCCTGGGGGGGGTTCTCGATGTGCTCGATTCCCTGCTCACCGCCGCGCCCGCCGCCTACCTCTGCTGGGCCCTGTTCCTGTGATGCGGTCCGACTGCCAAGATTCGCCAAACCAGGACGATATGCCAGCAGCTGCTCCCGAACGCGGGTGCCCCACCTGTCCTTGGCTCGTCCACCGGGCCCTTTGTGCTTCATTCGACAAACATCGATCGTTGACTAAATACCCTCATGCCAGGTAGCGACCGGCCAGAAAGCCAATGTAGCTGACGGACATTCCCAGCAGGGTCCCCCAAACCAGGTCGACCAGGGTCATCGTCAGCGGCCAATTCTTCAAGGTGGCCAGATTGGTCAGATCGTACGTGGCGTAGGTGATGAAGCCGAAGAAGGCCCCCAGCAAAAGTACCTTCCGTGCCGAATTGGCCTGCAGTCCGGGTACGATCACAAAAACGAGTAGTCCCAAGATGAACAGCAGGTAGAAAAGGAACGCAGCGGACCACAGCGGGCTTTCGCGAAGCAACCCCTCCAATTGCCGCTGGTAGAAGCCGCGGGCTACCACCCCCAACCACAGCATGTCGATGGCGAAAAAGGCGACCAGTGTGCACAGATAGAGCTTGACGTAGAACATGCTGGCTTTCTCCCACGTAGTTGTCGAACGGGTTCGGGCGACGTCTGAACTCGATTACCAGAGCCCGGGCCGAAATCAGGCGTCGGCCGCTGCCCCCGCCCGCTCGCGGATCGGAATCTGGACTTCGAAAAATTGCCGGTCGCGAGGCACGAACGGGCTATTGTAGCCCATCACCCGCACCGGACCATGCTGCTCGTACCGCTCCGCGTGCTCCCCCAGCCAATCCAGCAGGCGGGTGTGTGCGGCGGAAACCGCTGCGTTCGTCCGTGCGCCCCGGGCTCCAATGCTCACCACTGTCATCGGGGGGACATCGGAAACATCGACATTGCCCTGCCGCCCGGGTTCCCCCAGCGAGGGATCACCGTAGAGAAAGGCCATTGCCTGCTCCCGTCCGACCGGGGGACCTTCCTCCTGGTAGGTCATCTCCACGGGGGCCGTCATCGAGATGTTCGCGTTCGAAATATGACGGAACAAGGTCCAGAAAGCAACCCGACCGGCAGACTCCGCCTTACGATAGCCCGGGTAGTGCTTGACCTCGATTTCACCCACCGGAGTGTAGGGTGGGAAGCCCTCAGGCATTGAGGATTCGAACACCGGTTCGAAGTCGGAGCCGTCCGAGGACGCTTGGGCCGCGGAGGACCCCAGTACTATAGCCACAATCATTACCCCCACGAGAACCGAGAAGAGTCTGCCGGGGCCGGACAAGATCACGCGTCGCAACATGGCAGCAACCTTTGTATTCAAAGCGGATTTCGGAAGCGAGCGACCGACTTTCGGTAGCCCCGCCAACATTCCTCCTTGAATTCGCCGGAAACCGGCCGGCGGATGCATCGGGGATGATTTCCTCGCGGCATCCTTTGCTGGTAAGATGCCAGTTCGGGACGGGCCTCACGTGGGCCCGACACTACTTGTAGGGGATTTGACGACACCTTCAGCAAAGGACGAAGAACCATGGCAACGCAACGTGCAACTCGACGCGTTTTTTTGAAACAATCTGCCGGGATCGTGGCGATGGGGGGGGCCCTACCCTCTGTGTTTACCGGCCGGGTGGCCCGAGCCGAATCGGCGAACGATCGTTTGGGCGTGGGGGCCATCGGTACGGGCGGCATGGGGTCCGGCATTGGACACCAGGCGGGAAGCCGGGGCGAGATGCGGGCTTGTGCGGACGTGGATCTCGAGCGTGCCCGAGGGTTCGCGGAACGCTACGAGGGGCGCTGCCAGGTGTTTCAGGATTATCGGCGGGTGTTGGATCGGGACGACATCCAGGTCGTGACCATCGGCACGCCGGATCACTGGCACACGAAGATCGCGATCGAAGCGATGCAGGCGGGCAAGGATGTGTATTGCGAGAAGCCGCTGACGCTGACGATCGAGGAAGGCCAGTTGATTTGCCGCGTGGTGCGGGAGACGGGTGCCGTATTCCAAGTCGGTTCGCAGCAGCGTAGCGACCGGGGCCGGTTTTTGACGGCGGTGGCCCTGGCGCGCAGCGGCCGTTTGGGGAAGCCGCTCACCGCCACCTGCTCGCTGGGCGCCGGCCCGCGTGGCGGTCCGTTCGAACCGAGTGACCCGCCGGACCATCTGGACTGGGATGCCTGGTTGGGACAATGCCCGATGGTTCCTTACACTCGCCAACGCTGCCACGGCAGCTTTCGCTGGTGGTTGGAGTACTCGGGGGGCAAGATGACGGATTGGGGAGCCCACCATGTCGATATTGCTCAGTGGGGCTTGGGCCACGAATTGACGGGGCCGGTGGAAATCGAGGGCGAGGGCGATTTGCCGAACATCCCCGACAACTTCGACCCGCTCGCTTTTTTTGCCGGAGAACAGACCCTGCCCAATGGCTACAACACGGCCGTCACCTACGGCGTCACCGCTTCGTTTGCCGACGGTGCCCAGATCATCATCCAGCACGGGCCGGACAACGGGGTTTGGTTCGAAGGTGATCGGGGTCAAATCTTTGTGAATCGCGGACGTCTGACGGGCCGCCCGATCGAAGAACTGACGGACGAGGATCGCCAGTGGTTGAACGAGGAGACCGCCAAACTGTACAAGGGCATGCGTTTCTCCGGCCACATGGGCAATTTCTTCGATTGCGTCCGCGAGCGGAAAGAGCCGGTGTCGGACGTGTTCTCGCACCATCGTACCCTGTCCACCTGCCACATGGCCAACCATGCCTTGCTGCTGGGCCGCAAACTGCGGTGGGCCCCTGAGCAGGAAGACTACCCGGACGACCCGGTCGCTCGGGGGCTGATCGCTCGCCCCCGCCGCGCTCCGTACGATATTCAGATTTGAGCTGGAAATATCGAGGTTGAGAAGACACCGGTCGGCGTTCCATCGTCCGACACACGACACGAGCACGCGGCGGACCCGCCCTGACCGTCCGTCGCCTCATTCGCTGGGGTTCGGCCGGTGGCCGTGGACAGCTCACTTTACCTCTTGTGGCGGACGGCACCGTTCCTCTGAGGCAAGCGGCACACTTTTTCCCAATCCCGTTTCCCCGGCGAGCGCAACCCAGCCCACTGGCAACACGCTTGACAACCGCAGACGTGCCGAAGCGAGCGGGCTGTTAGAAAACGGCTTCTTAGCGTAGGATACGGGGCAACGGAGCCCGGCGCGACCGCCGGTTTCCATTTGTGACCCCATCGTCCGCTCTCGGCTTCTCCGTCCGTTGAACAGGCACCATGCGAATCGGTATTTTTGGTGGTTCCTTCGATCCCGTCCATTTCGCCCACTTGCTGTTGGCCGAAATGTGCCGCGACCAGTGCGGTCTGGCCCAAGTCTGGT
>SLMF01000131.1 GCA_007133715.1 Planctomycetaceae bacterium | reverse complement strand
TGGTGTCCAGCGGCTACGATCTGCGGCACCTCAAACGTTTGATCTTCACGTCGGCTACGTACCAGTTTTCTTCCGTACCGGCGAGCGAGGCAGCGGAGGCGGCAGCCAACTTTGCCAGCTATCCGATGCGGCGGGTGGAGGCCGAGGTGCTGATCGACGCGGTGAATCAGATTACCGGCGGCACGGACCTGTACACGAGCGCCGTTCCGGAGCCGTTTACGTACATTCCCAGCGAGATGCCAGCCGTGGCGTTGGCCGATGGCAGCGTGACCAGCTCGTTCTTGACCCTGTTCGGACGATCCCCCCGAGCGACGGGTCTGCAGTCCGAGCGAATCAACGAGCTTGCCCCGCCCCACTGGCTGCACATGCTGAATTCGACGACAATCCAACAGAAGCTGACCCGAGGCCCCAGACTGGCGGAGATCCTTGCCGCCGGCGGCAGCAGGGAGGAAATGACCGAGAGGCTCTACCTGACCATCCTCTCTCGGTTCCCCACCGCTGCGGACATCCAGGCCGTGGAGGATTATGCTCAGACCGGTGCCGCGAGCGGTCGCGAGATGTGGATCGATCTCGCTTGGGCGTTGATCAACAGTCCCGAGTTCCTTCTACGGCATTGAGTTCCCCAGCAGTCTGTGAGGCCGGGGGGGATGCCAGAAAACAGGACCTTTTAGTTCCACGACAGCCAAACAGGAAAAGGAGACGGAAGTCATGAGTACCCATCATGATCCGCACAACGGCCAGCAGGTAACGCGGCGGGAGGCCATGCGGCGCGGTGTGCTGGGCACGGCCGGGATGCTCGCAGCCAGCGGCATGCGTTCCCGCGTGTTTGCGGAGGAGAAGACGCCGGAACAGGAAATCGCCGAACTGAAGGCGGCGCGCGACGAAGCGGCCCGCGCCAAAGCCAAGGACAAGCCCAAGATCAAGTCGGTCATCCAGATCTTCCTGTGGGGCGGCATGTCCCACAACGATACCTGGGACCCCAAGCCCGATAGCGGCTGGGATTACACGGGCCAATTTGACAAGGTCGTCGACACCAACATCGACGGGATTCAACTGAGCGACCTGTTCCCCCAACTGGCCCAGCAGGCCGACAAGTACTCGTTGATCCGCGGCATGACCCACGGCTTTGGCGGGCACGAGCGGGCGGCGTACCTAATGCAGACCGGCCACCGGCCCGGCGGCCAGCTGTCCTATCCCAGCATGGGGGCCATGTTCACCTACTTTAAGAGAGACGAATACCAGGGACTGCTCCCCCCCTACATCGTGATGCTCCAGGCGGCGGGGCGGTTCTCCGAGGAAGGTTTCCTGGGGCCCGCCTACAAGCCCTTCGCAACCGGGGGCGATCCCAATGCGGAACGCTTCGAGGTGCAGGGGATCATCAACCCGGGGATCAGCGACGGGCGACAGCGGGCCCGCCGAGAACTGCTCGACAGAACCAATCTCTTGGGACACGGCCTGAGCGAAGTTGCCGACATGGCCGCCGTCGAGGAGGCTAAGGAACGAGCCTACGGGCTGATCCTGGGCAGCGGCAGGGAAGTGTTCAATCTCCATAATGAACCGGTAGCAATCCGAGATCGCTACGGCCGAAACACCTTCGGGCAGCAGTGCCTGGCGGCCAGACGGATGGTCGAGGCGGGGGTGCTCTACATCACCATCAGCTTCCCCGGTGGCTGGGACACGCACGGCAATCATTTCCCCACCATGCGGCGGCAGTGCCCCTGGTTGGACCAAGGGTTGGCAACGCTGTTGTCGGACCTGAGTGATCGCGGCTTGCTCGATACCACCCTGGTTTGGTGTTCTGGCGAGTTTGGCAGGACCCCGCAGGTCGACTGGGCTCCGCCTTGGAACGGCGGACGGCATCACTATCCCCACGTGTTCTGCCCGCTGGTCGCCGGCGGCGGTTTGAAGGGCGGCCATGTGATCGGCGGCACCGACGAAAAGGGAGAGAAGGTCATCGAGAGGCCCGTCTACCCGGCGGACCTGATGGGCACCTTTTATCTGTTGGCCGGCATCGATGCCGCCGCCGAACTGCCCAACCCCTTGGGACTGGAAGCCCGTGTGTTGGACCCCGAAAAAGAAGAAATGGAGTCGACCGGGCTTCTGGAAGAGATCATGTAACCACCGGGGTGGACAACCCTTGCGAACCAGGGGGTGTCACCCCACTGGCGGCACACCCCGAAGTTCCCGGGTACGGATGCTCGACGACGCCCCCAAGGCAGCCAAAGAAAAATCCAGACGGAGCAACGCACATGCGCATCTTGAAATGCCTTCCCTCCTGGGGACTGGCCATCGCGGTGGCCCTGATGGCACCGCCATCTTCGGCTTGGGCACAGGCCCAATACATCGGTTATGTCTATCCGGCTGGCGGCCAGCAAGGCACCACCTTTCCCGTTCGACTGGGTGGACAGAGATTAACTCACCCGGCTGATTTGGTGGTAACCGGAGAAGGGGTTTCTGTTCGGCTGGTCGATTACTACCGCGTGGTGGACAATCAAGAGCTGGCGTTGCTCCGTCAGCAGCTGAACGAATTGCGGAACCAGGAGACGCCGTTAAGCGACGCGATGGTGGCCAAGATGGCTTGGTTCGAGTTTCCCGCACCCATTGGCCCCGTCGCCGCGTCGGATATGGCCGGGTATCTGATTTGCACCGTGTGTGGTGTGGCCAACCCGTTGGACGCCACCGTTTGCAGCCGTTGCAACGCGAACCTGGAGCAGCCGGAAGAGCCCGAATCGGACGGTGAGGATGCGGAGGGTGAGCAACCGGAGAGCGAGACGCTCACGCCCGAGCAGGAGCGTGCCCAGCAAAACCTGATCGAGCGGCTGGAACGGATCTTCGCCGAAGACGAACGCCAGGCTGCCGTCCGTGCCCATACCGAGCTGGTGTTCGCCGAGGTGACGATCGCTCCGGACGCCCAGCCGGGCAGGCGGGAAATCCGCGTGATCACCGAACAAGGGATCTCCAACTCGCTGCCCTTTTACGTAGGCCAGACGCCAGAAGTTTCCCGGACGGCAATGAAGACGGCGCGAAACCCTGTGCTCGGCATGGAGCATTTGGCCCAGCGGAACCGCCCGCCGGAAGAAGAAGAAATGCTGGTCGCCATACCCTGCACGATGAACGGACAGATTG
>SLMF01000194.1 GCA_007133715.1 Planctomycetaceae bacterium | reverse complement strand
TTCCGGGGGGCGCTGCAAGCTCTTGACGATCAGCGTGATGACGCTGATCGTCACAAACGCCAGTAACCCGGCCCGGACCACCGCCTTGATATTCATCGCGTGACGCTCCTTCGATACGATGCGGCCCGAACAACTACTGTAGCAACTGCTTGATCTCGGCGACGGTTGGCACCTTGCCTACGACCTGGACCTCGCCATCGATGGCCAGGGCGGGTGTCATCATCACGCCAAAGCCGGTGATGACATTGATATCTTCCACCTTTTCAATCACGGCTTCAACGCCCAGCTCCCGCGCGGCCGTCTCGGCGTTCTCCTTGACCAGCGCACATTTCGCGCAACCCGCCCCCAACACCTGGACCAATTTCATGCCTCAACCCCTTCTTTAGAATGGGAACCAACAGGATTCCTCAGCCGCCTCGACGCCCGGCAGACCGAGAATACGACTCGGAAAGCGGGATCGGCGTGACAAGCCGCCGTTCCCGGTATTTTGCAATTTAGCCAAATATGGAAATGTGTCAACCACAATTCAACGCGGAACCGCTGCCGGCCCGTGCCGAAACGCCCCCATGCGGCCGGATCCTGACCGGTTGCCATGCCGCGAAGTTTGGCGGGCCATTGCGAGCCGCTCGTATAGCTCCGCTCCGCGGCGCCAAGTGGCTCTGCCGCCACTCGCCGTTCATGAGCGTAATCGGGCTCGTAATCGCAATCGATCGCTCCAGGATTCTTCGATTACGATGACGAGCACGAGCACCGCTGCGCTGAGCACGATTGTTTGCATGCCAGTGTAGAACGATCGCGATAACCGGCAAAGTCCGCAAGGCCCCACAAACCCAGGAACTCACCCGAGTCTTTCTGCTGCTCCACGCCCGCGAGGTTCTTGAATCCGGCACGCCCACAAGCCATATTGCCAAGACGCGTCGCGGGCGTCGGGTCGGCGTGCTGACCACGGGTCCCCCCCTGCCGGCGTTCGGTACCGCTGCTCGACCTTCCACCAAAGCCCCCACGGGTTGACTGTCCAAGGAGATTCTTCATGGGTTCGGGCTTGTTGCTCTCATTGAGCCTGCTGCTTTCGCTCCCTGCTTCGGCACCCAGTGCCGCGACGGCCGAGCGTTTCGATCCCGATGATCAGGTCAAGCTGCTGCAATACATTCGGGCGGCTGAACGGCAAACGAGTGCTGCGGAAGCTTGCTACCGCGTTGCGGACCAGTTGTTGCGGATGGGCGATGCTTCTCAGGCGATACGTTGGGTGAATCGGGCGGAACAGCGGGAGCGGCGGGCCCACGCGGTCACTTGGCGACCTGCCTGGTATCGGGCTCGGGCCCTGATGCTGGCAGACCAACCGCAGCGGGCGGTGGAGGAGCTGAATCAGGCTTTGGCCCGCGCCGCCCCGGCGGCGATTCCCCCGCCGCCGGGTTTGGCACCGCCGAGGGTGCCTCGCGGTTCGGCCCGCGAGGTGACGAGCTTGCGGATCGCCAGGGTGGGGGCCGTGATCCAGATCGCCGAGGAGTTGGAGGCCCGGCTGGAACGCATCCATGCCCGACTGGAAATCCACCGCGCGGACAGCGAGATGGCGGCCAATCGTGTCTTCGAGTTGTCTCGCGACATCGACGCCTTGGACGTGCCGGACGAGTTGGAGTCGGCACAGGAAGAGCGGGCCGAACGCTCGATCTTGCGACTCCGCATGATCGAGGAGCGAGACGAATACCGCCGGAATCAGGAAGCTGCCCGGCGGGCCGAGTTGGACGAGTTGGCCAAGCGGTTGGAGGTCGAGCGGTTGATCCGTGACGAACCCGCCCGATTGGAGTGGGCGCAGCGGGAACTCTCCCGGTTGCTCCGCGACGATCCCGGGAATCAGCAAGCCCGCCGCTACCAGCAGATCGTCATGACCCGCCTGGCCGATTGGGAGGACGAACTCTAGTGCCGCAAATCACAATTGACGTTACATAACTCGATTCTCCCGGATGCCCCCGGCTTGCCCGGGGGAGGATTCACGTTCTTCGCTACCTCCGCCCGCTCCCCTTGTTTCTCTTGGGTGGCCCGGCTTGCCCAGGGGGCGTTTCACGTATGTCCCCTTTATCACGAATCCCTCACTGCGGATCAACCAGGGGGATCGTCGGGCAGGAGTGCCCAACCTACGGGGAGACGCAGCAAGCAACTTCCGGCCTTGGTGGCCTATCAATTGTGATTTGCGGCACTAGCACCCCTCGCATAATCCAATGCGACCGTGATTTCTTCACAGATGCTTAGCCCTTCGAGGTGGCCCCGGCGTCCCCGGTCCCCGCGCCGTCTTGCGATTCCAAACGGTCGACCAGTGACCGGACCTGGCACTCCAAGTCCGGCAATGCGTCGGCGGGCACCGCACAATCCAAATCGTCGATGTGCCAGTACTCGACCCGATCGGCCCAACGGCCGAATTGCGACCGCATTTCCGGACGGTGCTCCTGTTCTTTGACGGCAACCACCAGATGGGCGGATTTCAAGTCGGCGTCCGTCAGGGGACGGGGATCCCGGGTCGGCTGGTCCCATGCAATGCCGCGTTCCTGCAACGCGTCGACTGTAAAATGCGACATTTCGCTCAAATCACCCCACAGACCGACCTGCAGACCCCGCGAATCGGCCCTCCAGGGTAAATCCCGCTGGCGAGCCAGCCAGTTGAACAGATGTTCGGCAAAACGGCTGCGGTAGTAATTCGCAGAACACAGAAAAAGCACATTTCTCACGGTAGACCCGACATCACACAAGGCAGAAGACCGTCTGACCATTCCCGCCGGAACGCGAGTCCCGACCTCTCGCGAGCCTCTCGCAGCCCCCGGCGGAACAACCGCTCGCTGGGATTGTTGCAGATCCCGGGGACGGAGACCAGCCGTGCCAGGCACAGGGAACGCGAATTCACGACTCGCCTTCCGTCGCCGCCCGAGATCCGGTACCATAACACCGAGTGGTGCCCCTCGGGGGGGCAGCCACTGTCGCTCATGTCTCTCAGGAAAGGATGCCGTGCGATGGTCACCCTGCTCCGCGATCTGGCTCAACTGGTCCAGGGCGAGCTTCACGGCGACGGTCAACTGCCCATTTCCGGGGCCGACACCATGCGGGAAGCGCGACCGGGGGAGATCACGCTGGTCGACCAGGCCCG
>SLMF01000651.1 GCA_007133715.1 Planctomycetaceae bacterium | reverse complement strand
GCATCTACATCGCCATCCTGGTCCTGCACGTCGCGGGCGTAGTACGGCACCAGATCGGCAAGGGCGACGTGCTGTCGCGGATGGGCGTCCGCGCCTTCGCCGGCAAGGGCGGGCGCGAGGGTTCGACGAGCAGCTAGCGGGAAGCGCACACCAGGACCCTAGGATCAGGAGTCCCCGGCTCCTAGGCGGACCGTTCCGTGCCGCACCGCCGCACCGCCGCACCGCCGCACTGCCGCACCGGCCACCGTTTCGAAGGGGGTCGAGTTTCGGTGGGCGTGTCGCCGTTTTTTGCCCCTCGTTCAAAGCCTTACATAGAAAGCAACTACGTACAACGCAACCGGCGCCGCAGCGCTCGCCTTGCCTTGTTATTGCCGACCGGTTAGACTAAGATTCCATTGATGGCGGCCGAGCCGCCCAACCTGCAAAAATTCCCTCCGAAACTCCCACCCCTATGAATCCCCCGATGGACGTTAAACTAGTCCTGGTCGGCGGCGAAGCGAACCCGGCGGAAATCCGCTTGCGTTTGCCAGCCATTCTCGGCCGGGGGCGTCAAGCGACTTTGGTCCTGCCGCACCCGCTGATCAGTCGCAACCATTGCGAGATTGCGGAGTACGACGGCTATTTGATCGTCAAGGACTTAGGCTCGCTGAACGGCACGTTTGTGAATCAGCGGCGGATAGAGCAAGCCGTATTGCCGCCGGGCGGTCTGTTGACCTTGGGTCCACTCTCCTTTCGGGCGGTCTATTCGAACGGGTCCTCCCAAGCCGCGGCGACCTCGCCGTTCAGCGAAACTTCGTCCTTGCTCGCCGACGACGCTTCGTCTGCCGAGTCCCCGCGGCATCAAGCGTTAGAACGCCACGGTACATCGGACAAAGTCGCCGGCAGAGGCTCGGAACTGGCCACCGAACCCGCATCCGATTCCCATTCCCCGGCCCGAGCCCCGCGGATTCACTCCGAAAGATAGCAGCGCAAGGAACGCGGTTTGAGAATCACGCGACCGGATTTCGGGGCATGGGGCCCCTTCAAGCTGGGGAAGATGTCGTTGGGTGTCTTGGCCGCCGTATCCACAAACAGCCGCCAGCGGTCCTGCGTGGCGATCGGCGGGAACGTGAAATAACGGGTGTCCCCCGTGGCATTCAAGACCAGCAACAGATCGCCCCCGCTGTTCGAGTCGGCGGATTGAGTCGGCAGACGGTTCCAGAGACAGGTCAACAGCAGGTCATTCCCGTTCCAATTGGTGGGTTGGCCGGTGGAATCGAACCACGCGACTTCCGGGCGCCCTCCGTTCCCCTGGCCATCGCCGCGAGGAAAGCTGCGTCGACGGACCGTCGGTTGTTGCCGCCGGAAATGGATCAACGCTTTGCAAAACCGCACCAGTTCGCGGTGTTCCTGAACCCGCTCCCAATCGAACCAGGAAATCGCGTTATCCTGGCAGTAGGCATTGTTATTACCCCCTTGTGTGCGGCGGCATTCGTCCCCCGCCACGACCATCGGCACGCCTTGACTCAGCATCAGCGTAGCCCACATGTTCTTGATCTGTCGCAGGCGGATCTCTTCGATTTCTTCCCGTGCCGTGGGATCGAGCGGGGCGTCCTGCAGTTGTCCTTCCCACCCGTAGTTGTCGCTGAAGTTGTGGTTGTCCCCGTCCCGATTCTGCTCGCCATTCGCCTGATTATGCTTCTCGCGATAACTGACCAGATCGTTCAGGGTGAACCCGTCATGAGCGGTAATCAGGTTGATACTGGCCTGTGGCCCGCGGCCGCTGTGTTCATACAGATCGCTGGAACCCGCCAGCCGGGTGGCCATGGGGCCCAGCATCGCATGGTCGCCTCGCCAGAAGCGGCGGACGTCATCCCGGTATCGTCCATTCCATTCGGCCCATCGAACACCCCAGAAGGAACCAACTTGGTAGGCGCCCGCGGCATCCCAGGCTTCGGCAATCAGCTTCACATGCGCCAGAACCGGATCTTCGGTAATCTCTTCGACCAGCGGGGCACTGGGATCCAAGTGGCCATCCCGGCCGCGGCAGAGGATCGAGGCCAGATCGAAGCGGAATCCGTCCACATGGTAGGTCAACACCCAGTGCCGGAGGCAATCCACAATCATCCGGCGGACAACCGGATGGTTACAATTGACCGTATTGCCGCAGCCGGAGAAATTGTGGTAGCGACGGCCCCCGTCTTGCAGCAGGTAGTAGACCGGGTTCTCCAAGCCTTTGAAGCTAAGCACCGGTCCCCGTTCGTTACCCTCGCAGGTGTGGTTGAAGACCACGTCCAGAATCACCTCGATACCGGCTTGGTGAAACGCCTGGACCATCCGTTGGAACTCTGCGACCTGGGCCCCGGGTTCGCCACTGGCGGCATAGCCCCGATGGGGTGCAAAGAAGGCCAAGGGATCGTAGCCCCAGTAGTTCGGACGCTCGGCAGGAACCCCCGCGGGGGTCAAGATCGGGAACTCGTGTACGGGCATCAGTTCCACCGCCGAGACGCCCAAGCTTTTGAGGTAGGGGATTTTCTCGATCAAACCCAGGTACGTGCCGGGATGCTTCACGTTGCTGGTCGCGCTGCGGGTAAAGCCGCCCACATGCAGTTCGTAGATAACGAGTTCACTGAGGTCATAATTCAAGCGACGGTCATTTGACCAGTCGAAATCATCGGCAATGACCACGCATTTTGGGGGCCGCGTAATTCCGTCGTCAGGGGACAGGAAATCCCCCGCCAGTGCCTGGGCATAAGGATCGATCAGCCGTCGCGCGCTCTCGAACCACAAGCCGCGATCGGGGTCGGAGGGTCCATCGACCTGCAAGTGATACAGCTGTCCGTGGCCGATTCCTTGGACGAAGATTCGCCAGAGGTCGCCACACCGATCGCGTCGCGGCTTCAAGTGGATTATTTCGGACGGATCGGCATCCCCGCAGTGGTCGTACAACAGCAACCGCATGCCGGTGGCCGAGTGGCTGTAGACCGAGAAATCGACACCGTTCTCCGTAGCGACAGCACCGCAAGTCGACACCGGACGGAATTCGCTCGCTACTCGCGGATACCTCATCAGCATAGGCAGACCCTTACACTTCCCGACCGATTTCGCTATTTGAACCTTGTTCCTGGCTGAATCCTACCTCCCAGTCGACGTGG
>SLMF01000053.1 GCA_007133715.1 Planctomycetaceae bacterium | reverse complement strand
TGCTCCTTGTCGTAAATGCCCATGATGTCTTCCACCGTCAAGGGCTCGAAATACAAGCGGTCGGCCGTGTCATAGTCCGTCGACACGGTCTCCGGATTGCAGTTCACCATGATCGACTCGACACCCTGCTCGCGGAGTGCGAACGCGGCATGCACACAGCAGTAATCGAACTCGATCCCCTGCCCGATGCGGTTAGGCCCGCCGCCCAAGACCATCACCTTGCGCCCCTCGGTAACCGGCACCTCGTCCGTCCCGTGGTAGCTGGAGTAGTAGTACGCCGCCTGCTCGACCCCGCTGACACGCACCGGATGGTAGCTGGGCACCAGCCCCAATTCCTGCCGCCGCGTGCGGATCGCCTGCTCCTCCACCTCCAGCAGCTCCGCCAGATAACGGTCGGCAAAGCCATGCTTCTTGGCCCGGATCAGCAGATCGTTGGGCAGCAGCTGACCCCGATGGCGCAGGATCTCCTGTTCCTCTTCCACCAATTCTTTCATCTGTTCGATGAACCACGGCTTGATATGCGTTTTCTCGAACAGCGTGGCGACCGAAGTCCCCTGGCGCAAGGCTTCGTACATCAAGAACTGCCGTTCGCTGCTGGGCTGTGCCAGACGGGCCAGCAATTCATCTCGCGAGAGGTCTGCGAAGTTACGGGCGAACCCCAGCCCGTGGCGGCCGATGTCCACCGAGCGAATCGCCTTCTGGAACGATTCCTGATAAGTCCGCCCCAGACTCATCACTTCCCCCACCGCCAGCATCTGCGTGCCCAACCGGTCGGGCAGCGAGGGGAATTTCTCGAAGGCCCAGCGGCAGAATTTGACCACCACATAATCGCCCGTCTGCTGATACTTGTCCAGCGTCCCGTCACGCCAGTAAGGGATCTCGTCCAACGTCATCCCGGTGGCCAGCAGAGCCGACAGCAGGGCGATCGGGAACCCGGTCGCTTTGGAAGCCAGGGCCGACGAACGGGAGGTTCGCGGATTGATCTCGATGATCAGCAAGCGGCCCGTCTGCGGATCGTGTGCCATCTGCACATTCGTACCGCCCGTGACCCCGATCGCTTCGACAATCGCGTGAGCGACTTCTTCCAGCCGGGCCTTCAATTCGGGGGCGATCGTCAGCATCGGGGACACGCAGTAGGAATCGCCCGTGTGGACCCCCATCGCATCCACGTTCTCGATGAAGCACACCGAGATCAACTGATTCTTGAGGTCGCGAACCACCTCGACCTCCAGCTCTTCCCAACCCTCGACCGATTCTTCGATCAGCACCTGGCCGATCATGCTGGCCGCCAGTCCCCGCGTGACGGTGGCTCGCAATTCTTCCAAGTTGTACACCAGCCCGCCGCCGGTACCGCCCAGCGTAAACGCGGGGCGCACCACGGCCGGCAGCCCGATCCGCTGCGCAATCGCTTCGGCCTCCTGCAACGTGCTGGCGATCTCGCTGCGGGGCATCTCGATGCCCAACCGCTCCATCGTGTCCTTGAAAGCTTGCCGGTCCTCGCCCCGCTCAATGGCATCGGTCGGCACCCCGATCACCTCGACGCCGTATTCGTCCAAGACGCCGCGGCGAGCCAATTCCGAACACAGATTCAAACCCGTTTGCCCGCCCAGGTTCGGCAACAACGCATCCGGCCGCTCCTGCGCGATGATCGCCGTCATCCGCTCCGCTGTCAGCGGCTCGATGTACGTCGCATCCGCCATGCTGGGATCCGTCATGATCGTCGCCGGATTGGAATTGGCCAGCACGATCTGATATCCCAAGCGGCCCAGAGCCTTGCACGCCTGAGCCCCCGAATAGTCGAATTCACAGGCCTGACCGATCACGATCGGCCCCGAACCAATGATCATCACCTTCCGAATATCTTCCCGCTTCGGCACCTTCGCTGCTCCTGTTGGTTTGGATTAAACGTACTCGATCGTCGCCGGAGGTTTCGGGGTCAGATCGTACAGGCACCGGTTGACCCCCGGCAACTCCGTGATCCGCCCGCAGATTCGCTGCAACTTGGCCCAAGGCAACTCGACCGCCGTCGCCTCGCGCGCGTCTCGGCTGGCCACGCACCGGACCACAATGATCTGCCCAAACTCCCGGCAACCCGCCCGGATCCCCGTCGCTTTGTCACCAAGCAAGACCGCCAGATACTGGAACGCGCCGCTGCTCGCCAACTCATCCTCGACGATCGCCGTCGCCGCACGCACCGTCTCCAACCGCTCCGGCGTGACCTCGCCCACAATCCGGGTCGCCAAACCCGGACCCGGGAATGGGATCCGCTCGGTCAACTCGACTCCCATCCCCAGATGGCGAGCTAACGCGCGAACCTCATTCTTCCGCAACGTCTGGAGGGGTTCCAGCACCTGATAACCGTACTCCCGCTCGGGGTCGATCCCCAATTGAGCCAAAATGTTGTGCTGGCGCTTGATCCCCGCCACCGTCTCCTCGATGTCGGTCAGGATCGTACCGTGCAGCAGGATCCGGGCGCCCGTCTCCCGGACCACGCGGCCGAACACTCCCTGGTAAAAAGACGTCGTGACCGCCCGCCGCTTCTCCTCCGGATCCGTCAGTCCCGCCAGTGCCCCTAAAAACTCGTCGCGCGCATCGATCCGCTCGACCGGAATGCCCATCGCCGTAAACGTGGACACCACCCGCTCCGGCTCGCCCTCCCGCATCAGACCGTTGTCCACAAAGATCGTCTTCAAGCGATCCCCCAGTGCCCGATGCCCCAAGACGGTCACCACCGCACTGTCCACTCCCCCACTCAACGCATTGATCGCCCGGCCATCCCCGGCCGCCTCACGCAGCACTTCGCTCTGCTGCTTGACAAAATAGTCGTAGTCCATCGTTGCGACTCCCTTAAGCTCCCGCCTCAACACCGCTCCGCGGCTCAATCATCCCGGCGCACCGGGATGCCTTGCGAAGCCAGATAATCCTTCATCTGACGTATCGTAAAAATGCCAAAATGGGCGATTGAAGCCACCAGCACGGCGTCCGCATGCCCCTCGAGAATCGCCTCGGCCAAATGCTCCAACTTGCCGGCACCCCCCGAGGCAATCACGGGGATCTGCACCGCGTCGGCCAAGGCTCGCGTCATCGGCAAATCGTAACCCGTCTGATTCCCGTCCGTATTCATGCTGGTCGGCAGCAGCGTCCCCGC
>SLMF01000697.1 GCA_007133715.1 Planctomycetaceae bacterium | reverse complement strand
CGGCCAGGAGCTGGTCGATCGGTACCGCATCGAAAACCACCGAGGCGGCTGCCGGGACGAGCACACGTATCTTGGGGACAGCCCGGGCGGGGTGCCGATTTGGCTCGACAGCCGTTATGTGCAGGCCGATCTGAAGTTGGCTGTCGGCTTGATCGAACCCCACTTTATGGCCGGTTTTTCGGGCGGGCGGAAGCTGATCTGTCCGGGGATCGCGGCGCTCGAGACCGTGCGTGCGTGGCATAGCCCTCGTTTTCTCGAGGACCCGCGTGCCGATGTGGGAGTCCTCGACAGCAACCCGGTTCACACCGAGAACACGTGGATTGCCCGCCGGGCTGGCTGTGACTTCATCGCCAATGTCGCGCTGGATGATCGGCGGCGGCCGCTGCACTTCGTCGCCGGCCACCTCGAGCAGGCGTTCGAACGGGGCTGTGAATTCGTGCGGCAAGTGGTGACCGCGTCGCTCCCGGAAGCAGCGGATATTGTGATCACCAGCTCGGCCGGCTACCCGCTGGATGCCACGTTTTATCAGTCGGTCAAAGGCATGTCGGCGGCCCTGCCGGTGGTAAAACCGGGGGGCACGATTATCTTGGCGGCCAAGTTGAGTGAGGGCATTGGCAGTGAGGCCTTTGCGGGACTGTTTGGCGAGCATCCCAGCCCGGCTGCATTTACCGAACGGATCCTGCAGGACCCCGACTATTTTGTGATGGACCAGTGGCAGCTGGAGAAGATGGCTGCCGTCTGTCGCAAGGCAAAGGTCGTGGTGGTCAGCGACGGTTTGTCTGCGGAGACGCTGGAACGGTTGTTTGTTCGGCCAGCCGCGTCGGTCGAAGCGGCGGTGACCGCAGCGCTCGAAAAATACGGCACCCAGGCTTCGATCGCTGTGATCCCCAAAGGCCCTTACGTGATTGCTCAAGTTGCCGACTGAACCAAATCGTCATTCGAGTGGCAAGATGTCCGGTCGCCGGGACGCGACGGGTAGGTTTTCGGATCGCCGTTCGCCTCGCATGGTCGTGCTCTCCGCCGGGGACCCCCGAACAGGGGTACTGGCGAGCTGGATTCTGGGTCAGCAGCGACCGGGCCGTGGCGGTGCAGGTCTGGACACGATCCGACAGCTGGCGCTACCGCATGATGAACTGCTGTTGGTTCTGGGGGAGCGAGACGCGGGCACGGAGGGAGCCGTCCTGGCCCATGTCCCGGCCGATGGTCTGGCGGAAGTCATCGGCCCCCGTTTGCTGCCAGGGATTGATGCCGGGCTGGGCGAGCGGTTGTTGGAGCGGATTGTGGCCGAGTTGCCGGGTCGGTGGGTTCGTTTGATGGTGGCTTATCTTTGCCCGGAGGATGGGGAAACGCAGGCGTGGTTTGCTGCTCAACGCTTTCGCGCGACCCGGGACTTGTTGGTGATGAGTGGCGAGGCTTGGGCCGCATCCCGTCCCGAGCCGCCGGTTGGTTGGCGGTTGCGCCCCTATTCCCCGATTTGGCAGCAGACGCTGGTCCGGGTACTCGTTCGTACCTCGCTCGGGGCAGAGGATTATCCCGAGTTGGACATTTGGGGGGATGTGGGGAAGCGGCTCACCCAGTTGGAGCAGGCCAGGGGGTCGGGTGCTCGACTCTGGTCGCTCGTCGAGTGGGAGGGACGGGTGGTGGGGGGCCTGCTGCTGACCGATCGAGCGGAGGCGGGGCATTGCGAGCTGACCTATTTGGGGTTGATTCCCCCGGCTCGGGGGCGCGGCTGCGGGTTGTGGTTGGTGCGGCACGCGCTGTGGCAGACTCGGAGTTGGGGGCGGAGCCGATTGGTGGCCGGTGTGGATACGGCCAATGGCCCTGCTCTGGCTACCTATGCACGGGCCGGATTCGTGGAAATCGACCGGCGTCGCGTCGTTTACCGGGTTCCGGAGGCGTCGGAACGTCGGCAGGGCCCCTTTGCGGATTAGCTTGTGTTTTCGGGGAAACCGGTTTGATCTTGGTGCCAAGGCGGACGATTTTTTCCCTGCAGAACCGCCCCACACCACGGGCACGTACCAGGACGGAATCCCGGGAGCGTCGAAAGATGCTTATCCTGCAAGTATTTACGAATTCCGCTCCGTCGCTGGCCGACAATTTATCCACGGGGAACCGGCACGCAAATTTCGCGTCCGCTGCTTTTGCCCGCGGCCGGAAAGGTTAAGATCTGTGGATGGTTTCGGGGTCTCTCGGCAACCGAACGAGAAAACTGGCAGCAGGTTCCCGGAGCACGTTTGACATCGGTGCTAGCACGCGTAGAATCGGGCCTCGTTGCGGACGGGGTCGAGAGCAACCGCACTCGCCCAGCAACGTGTCAGGTCCAGCCAGGAATCATGCTGCCCATCGTCGGTAGCTTTCGGGGCAGCGCCCGAAACAGGCTCTGTCGAAGCAAGTTTGGCAATTTGGCGGTGTCGCAGTACGCGCACAGGAAGCGTCAGCACGTGAACACAGACGATAAGGAAATCGTATCAGCGTTACGGATGGCTTTGGCCGAACGAATCGGCCAAGAGCGATTCGAACTCTGGTTCGGTGGGCGTACCCGACTGCTGGTCCAGGAGGATACGTTGCGCGTGATTGCTCCGGATCGTTTCCTGCTGGATCGTCTCCGCACCTCCTTCCGTGACGACCTCAGCGCGGTCTGCCACCAATGGCTGGGGAGTGGATCCCAAGTCAAATTTCTGTTTGAGGAGCAAGCGGGCGAACAGGCATCGATCGAGAAGGCACGGGATTCGAAACGGGCGCCCGTCAAGCGAGCTGCGGGCGAAGGGTTAGGCAATTCAATTGGATCGGACACCCAGTCAAAAAAGGGGCGTCGACAACCGGGTGCGTCGGGTGATCGCGACGGGACGGTGCGGCGAGTAGCGACGTTGGACAACTTCGTAACGGGTGACAGCAACCTTCTGGCCTACACGGGCGTCCGCACGGTCGCCGAGAGTCCGGGTCGCGTTTCGCCGTTGTTCTTATACGGGCCCAGCGGGACGGGCAAGACGCATTTGCTGGAGGCGGTCGCGGCGGCGTCGCGGCGGGAACGCGGGATCCGGCGTGTGGTGCTGTTGTCTGCGGAGCAGTTTACCAGTTCGTTTTTGGAGGCTTTGCGGGGTTCGGGGTTGCCGAACTTCCGTCGCAAGTACCGCGACGTCGAAGTGCTGTTG
>SLMF01000601.1 GCA_007133715.1 Planctomycetaceae bacterium | reverse complement strand
CTCTGCCAAACGCGTCGCATAAGCGCGGTAACCGGCGCTGTCCGGATCGATCGTGGTCTCGGGCGTACTGCCCAAACCATGCTGGCAGACGACGGCGGGCAGCTGGCTGTCGCCGATCCCCGCCGGTACGATCAGATAGCCCCAGGAACTCACGTCCTGATCTTCCCACAAGTCGAAGACGACCAGATGGATCGTCCAGTCGTCCGACTGCTGCAATATCCGGGTGCGGAGCTGGAAGGGCATTCCCGGAACCTCCAGGCGGCCGAGGATCTGCTCGCTCAAGCGCTGGCGATGCGGCTGGGTCCAGTCGTGCCAATGGGCGTGGATCTCTGCGGGGCTGTGCTGGCGAGCTTGGGCTTCCAGCGGCTGCCAAAACGTGCGCCCCCGCTCGTTTTCGCTGTCCCGGATCAAACGCTGGGTGTAGCGTTCCAATTGGCGGACCCGGCGCAGCTGGCGGGCTTGGGTGTCGATGTCCAAGCCGTCGCCGTCGCGGGGAGGCGCGGGTGGCAAGGGCGCTTCGATTTCCAGAGCTGACAGAAAGGTGGCCAGCGCCTGCTCGGACCAGGGCTCCCCCTCCGCACCGCCAGGTACCCAATGCAGGCTGTCCGCCCACGGAGAACCGACCTGCTGGCGCGCCCGCTCGAGTTCGGCCTGCACTTCTTCCCGAGTCGGGGTCGCGATCCGTCCGGGAGCGGCTCCCGTCCGACCCGCGCGCGGCTCCGGGGGCCCGTCGATCCGTGGCGACTCGCTCGATTCGACCACCAGCGTGCGAGGCACGATCAACCCGGCCACTTCCGCATCCCCGAAATCGCAGAGCAGGCTCCACACGTTGCGGTAGATCGGTTCTTGCCACAGCTGGTCGCGGGGACCGAAATGACCGCTGACCAGTGCCACCGCGATCCGGGGGTCCAAGGCGGCCGAGTACAGCGCCAACAGGCCGCCTTCACCATAACCCAACACGCCGAGCGGTGCGTCCCCCAGGGTCTGGAACCAGTCGATCGCCGCCAGCACCTGCTGGATTTCGTAGCCGATGATGTGCCGACCCGCCTGAAACGCCTGCCGATATATCCATTCCCGATGCGGCTGATTGGTCCAGCGATTCAGACGCTCGCTGCCCGAAGCATGATCCTGTCGGTCGATCAACACCGGCACAATCACTTGACAGCCGGCGGCAGCCAGCTGCCGTGCCGGGGCGTTACCGACGGAATCGTGGGTCAGCCCCGCCAATTCTTCGGGAAGCTGGTCGGCATCGGGCAGCAGCACCAGCCGGGCGAGCGGCTCGACCAACTGGCCCTCCCGGCGCGGCTCGAGCAGCAGGCCTTCGCCCTGGAGTCCTTCGACCACCGTCCATTGCACGCGATAGATCGCCAAGGCGTCGTTTTCCTCCAGCAGGGCGGGCTCGGCGGTCGTCCCGAGATAATCCAAGGCCTGGACCGGCAGACGCGTTTCGACCACACCCAGGATTTCAGCCAACCGCTCGCGTGACGCGGCTGCCGATGCCAGCTCAGCCGCTTCGGACGCCCGCTCGGATTGCCCGCGATCCTGGCGCAGCTGGCGGGCGAGTTCGGTCCGGCGGAGGAAAAAGGCGTGCCAGTCGTCCAAGACCCGCTCCGCCAGTACCTCGACGGACGAATCCTCCGTAAAAGCCGCTGTGCCGGGAAGCGAGCCCGAACCGGCGGCGGGTACGCCGCCATCCGTGGCGCCAACCACCCCCGCCCAACTCAACAAACCGACGAGACACAGCAGACGGGTCCAAGACGGCGTTCGAATCGGCTGGCCAAACATGGTTTTTCTCCGACGGGGTGGGAACTCAGGGCTGCAGGGCAATCGCTTCCCCCGCTTCCGTAGATTTCGCGATCAGCTCGATCCCGCTGATCACAGGTGGATGCTCCGTCGTGGCGGCGGGACGCATCTCAATCGTCAGCTGCCCGTCTTCGGGCGTGGCAGAAAACGTCTTGACCAGCCCGCGAAAAGCTCCGCCGGCCTGCTGCACGATGTCGATCTCGGACAGTACCGTCTCGCCGTGCAGCAGCACCTGGAAGACCCGTTGGTCGGGACCCACCTGGGCATCGAGTTCGGCGAAATGGAGACGCACCGAATAGGCCGTCTCCAGTAGTCCCTGGATCGTAATCGGCTCGCTGCCCTCGCGTTGGGAAGCGGCGACCCAATCCAGACTGTCTCCCGCATCCTGAAGAGCGGACGCGTGCCGGCGGTGTGTGCCCGGCTGGTCATACCAGATCCGCCCCGTCACGGCCCGATCCACACGGCGGCCGGGCGCCCCGAAATTGAGGCCGTAGCCGGCCGGGTTGGGCGGAGCACTGTCGTACTTGGTCCAAGCTTCGATGTTGGAATCCTCCGGCATCGGGACCAAAGCCAACGAGGTCTGATTGGCATAGCTGCAGGTGCAGGTCCGGGTGTAGTCGGGAGCGTTCAGCACTCCTTCGGCAGCAATCAGGTTGTTTGCGCAGCCGGAACGGAAACCGGCGAAGAATCCCGTGCCGGAATCGTGGGCCAAATCGTAGTAGGCGGCATAGCCCGAGCGGAAGGTGATCAGATGCTGACTGACGTTCTGCGTGTTGCAGCCGTAACGCCGCTGGTAGCTCCACGACTCGTCCCCATGGTCTCGCCGTTCCGGTTCGCCGGTCAGCAGATTCAGGGCCCTTCCCCGCCCCGTGCTGCCGGCGGGCGCCAGATAGATCGTCTCGCCGCGGAGCGAGATGGGACCGTGATAGCGATCCAGAGCCTCGGCCCACAGCGGCTCGCCGCTGGCTCCCCGATAGGCAGCGACGCGGTCGTTCGGTTCGTCCGGCAAACGGCTGCGCCCTCCGGTGCCCCCTTGATGCCCGCCTTCCAGCAGCGTATCGCAGGGTTCCGAGTAGGAGAGCCAGGTTCCGAAGATGCCCGTATTCCGTTCCCAAATCGTTTCGCCGGTCTGCGGGTCGAGGGCCAGCAAGGTGGCCTCGGTGGCGGTCCTCCCACGCCGTTGCAGCCGTTGGATGGCGCCGCGGGAAAGGCCGTCCACCAGATAGAGCCGTCCGCCGCCCGAGGTGATCGCGTTGTGCCGGAAACCGACCCGCGCCCGCCGCGTCCACAAGACGTCTCCCGAATGGCGATCCAGGACCACCAGCTGATTGCTGGACGTGCCGTCCCAAGCGT
>SLMF01000534.1 GCA_007133715.1 Planctomycetaceae bacterium | reverse complement strand
GGGATGGCCCGGACTCACCTCAATCGCCTTGTTCCAAGCCTCTTCGGCCTTCTCCGGTTGCCGGAGGTCAAGGAACGAAACCCCGCGGTTGTTCAGACCATCGGCCAAGACATCTGCCGCCTGCGGCTCCCGCCGGGCGTAGTCGGCCTGGACGCATTCGCGGTACAGGCCGACCAATACCCCCGCCACCGACGCCATGTGTTCCGGGCGATCCGCGGAACTGGGCACTAGGCACCGGCGCAGCAAGCGAACGATGACATCTGGCATCGGCGGAACCCGCTCGTCGCTAACGCCCATTTCCAAATACCCTTCCAACGCCTCTCGCGCTACGCTGCCCGACCGCCAAGTTACCTCCCCTGTGAACATCTCCAGGACCGAAACGGCCCAACTCCACAGATCCGTCTTCCGGGAGAGCTTTTCGCCGTTGGCCTGCTCCGGCGAACAGTAGGCGGGCGTCATCCCGCCGGAGCTGACCAGAATGCTCACCTGCCGCCCCGCGGCAGGCTTGTCTCTCACAACCGCCCGGGCCCTGGCCAGCCCAAAATCGGTGACCTTGGCCACGCCGTCCGCTGTCATCATCACGTTGTCGGGCTTCACGTCCTGATGGATCAGTCCCTTCTCGTGCGCGTAGTGCAGCCCCCAGGCGAACTGGATGGCGATATCCAGGATGCGCCCCAGCGATTCCTCCGGCCCGCCCTCGTACAACCGCCCGCCGGTGATCCAGTCTTTCAGACTACCCCCCTCGACGAACTCGGCGAACACGACCGGTACGGATTCAACCAGCCGGACGTACGAGCAACTGACCGTGTGGGGGTGCAGCCCCAGGTTGACCCAGGTCTCGCACTCGCGGACGAAGTTCTCCCGATGCCCCGCTTTGGCAAACAAGTCCGCGTGCGGCACCTTGGCGGCCAAGTCCACGTTCCACCCGCGGTGATGAACCCGGTACACCTTGCCCATCCCGCCGGCAGCGTACACCTTGTCGGCCCCTTCCCGGATCCGCCGCACCTCGTACAGGTCCAGGATCACGTCGCCCACATTCCAGTCGCGGATCACGCCCTCCGCGGCAGGCCCGGCCGATCCCTTCCGTGGACCCGCTGCCTGGGCAGCTCCAGCCGATCGCGGGGAAGCCGTCTTGGTAATCACGAACGTCGTGTCGCAGCGTTTGCATCGTGCCTTCTTGCCGACGACCGCTTCGTCCACCGAGTACTCGGCAGAACATTCCGGGTTCGGGCAGCTTACCTTGATTTTTGCCATCGCATCACCTGTTCGTCATTCGCTGGGCCCCGGCGTTTCGTAGAACGGAATTCATTCCGCTTCCACTTGTCTATGTTCCGAACGGAATAAATTCCGTTTTACGATAGATGGCCCGGCCCGTCATCCACCTTAGTACTTACGTCGGCGATTCCCGTAAGTCTGCGCCATTGATACGAAAAAAGTGTCCGGTGCCCCGCATGGGGTACAGCCTGTGCCGCTTGTGGTATCACTTACCCTTCGGCTGCGAACCGAAACAAGTCTTTGATTTCCGCTGCGATTTCTTCGTCCGAACTGGCGTAAACGGCGATTTCCTCCCGCAGCAGTCGCTGGAAGGCCCGCCGGGCGGTCACCAGACAGTTGCAGGCTTGTTTTTCTGCGAGACCGAACTGCCGGGCCAGTTCAGCCATCGCCGGTGGGTCCTCGCCGTCCAGGATCGGCGTCAGAATCCGCTGGCGGAAGATCTCGGCGTGAACTGTCTGGCCGGAAGCCGCGAACTCGCCGGCCAGCATCTGCCAGACCCGCAGCAGCAGTTCGCGGACCCACGCCCGGTAGAATGCCGCTTCGGGCGTTTCGTCCTCGACGGGCTCGAATTCGGCGCGTCGATCGCTCGCCAACTGCTCGATCGAAACGATGCCCTCGACGGGCATGTTGGCACGCTGCCGCCGCCCGGCATCTGCCAAAAAATTGTTCAAACACGCCAGCAGAAACGTGCGGAATCGCCCGCGCGCCTGATCCGCTCGCCTGAACAATTCCCGTTGGAGCGAGTGGACGAAGAAGTCCTGCGCCAGATCCGCGGCGCTGTCCCGAAAGCCACGCCGCACGATATACGCATACACGGGCTTCCAATATCGGCCGATCAGCACGTTCAGCACCTCCCGCTGCTCCGGCGACATCGGCCCCCGCACCGCCTCGATCATGCTCCAGTGCGTGGTCGGAAAGCGGACCAGAGGCTGCTGCGATCTTTCTGCATCGTCTACCATTTCGGCCCCCACATAACGGCTCCATGCCGCGCATTATACCATCGAACGGCCACCACACCTATGTCCTGCGGTTTGTCCCGTAACGGAACACGTAGTTTATTTGGAGAGGGGCAAGCCACTCAGGGTGACTGCGAAAAAGAACCACCAAGGAGCACATTTGCATCTCCCAACGAGATCGAGTTTCTCGGGATGTGACTGCTAAGCCTGATCGGATCGCGTCAGGGAAAGGATGGGACGGGAAACGATTGCACGCATGATCCAGAGCGTGGAAACTCGGCGAACGACTGCTGCAACGCAACCGCTATTGGGTGAATCGTTCTCTTCAAAAACCGGGCAACGGGCAGGCTGACCGCTCCGGCGGCCGGCAACCGCCAGCACCGAAAACATGATGGCTCATCCGCCAGTGGTGCCGTGTCAATGCACGCAGTCTGGCGATAAGACGCAGGCGGATGGGGCCACCATCCGGGGGCCGTGAGCCATGTCATCCGGCTTCGGAGATGCTTGGCTAACGTGTTGCGGAGCACCGGCCTTGGAGATGCCGGACCACGTGAGATGCTGGGCCATGTGTCCATCCGAAAACGTTTTTGAATACCCCTGTCATGCCTCAAAAAAACGCACGTCTTTGGCGGGTTGAACTCTCCCAGCGAAAGAAAAACTGGGCTTCGGAACAAGAAAGGCCCGGTGGCGTGCGAAACCCTCGGGCCTTTCAGGCGATATCCCTTGACTGTGACGGGCGACATCGTGCGCGTCGCCAGCAGCCGCGATCGCGTTCTTGCACGAAGGATTTGCGTCAACGCAAACGGCTTTTCGAGGAGTTTGTGCCGAGTTGCGGCCCGCCGCCGGCGGCGTCCGCAGCAACAAACTTCTCATCCAGTTTGCATTCGAGGAGCAGTATGGCGAAGACGAACTACCGCTGGGAAGCCAGGAG
>SLMF01000730.1 GCA_007133715.1 Planctomycetaceae bacterium | reverse complement strand
GCCCAAGAGCCCCCCCAACACCAGCCCGCTCGCCGCGCCAAACAACTGGCCCTCTACCGTCGGACCGAACCCGACCGCGCCCGCCACGGCCAGCAACAGCGGCCCAATAAAAACGGCCAGCGAGGCCCATGCCAGCCGCCCACCCCGCATATCCGGCGCCGCCACCGACGGGCTCAACGGGCAATCACCCGTTCGGCAGCTGCCACAGCCGCCCGCTACCGGCTCCTGCGGTGCGCCGCCCAACCCGCTCGACGAATGTTCCAATGACATGCTCTGCTCCCCCCGTCGGGTATTCAAGCGTTAACCGCCCGGAGAACTCTCCGCGACCTCATCCGGTCGGACCCTCGCCCGACACCTCGCCAATCGTCCCGCTCACTCATGTCCGCCCTCCGGGGGTGTGCGAAAAAACGCGCGCAACCCCACCAGACCTCGCTGCCGCGCAAACATGGCGATGTCCGCCACCGTGGTCTCCCGCAACTTGTCCTCGATCCGCTGCCGTTCGACCACCCAAAACGCGTGTGCCGGGCATTCCTGGTGGGGCGAACAATCCGCCAAACCCAACAAACATCGCGGTAACCACGCGTCCCCTTCCACCGCCCCGGCTACCTCCAACAGACTGATCTGCTCCGCCGGGCGCGCCAGCACAAAACCGCCCCGGTAACCCCGCTTGCCCTCGATCAGCCCCTGACGGCACAAAGCGTGCAACAGCTTGGACAAATAGGGCAACGGAGTCCCCGTCGAAGCGGCGATCTCGCGGGCCAACATCAAACGACCACAACACCCGTTCAAACATCCGAGTGCCAAGATCGCGTAACCGGTTGTCTGGGAAAGGGCCAGCATCGCAGCTTTCGTGAAAACCGCCCGTTAGGGGAGAACCATCACGCCACGGGTGCCGTGGCGGTGAGGTGTCGGGTTGGGGGCCTCGAGGATACTTCGGGGCGAAAGGCATCCAATGTCCCTCCCGCTTCCCTCCGCTGCGTCTCGGCGTGGGGTGGGCCGGGCCCCGTCGCTCCGCTCAAAACGCGTGTTCAAGATAATATCGTCTGACTACCCAGCGGTCAACAATTTTTATTACCTGGGTATCGGATTTTTTCCTTACCCGCCGGTCGTCGAGTCGTCGGGCAGCGCCGACAGAAAAGTTTCCAACGCCGTTTGAACCTCACGCGGGTGTACAAACATTACGTCGTTGTGATCCGCCTGCGGCAACTCGACAAAACGCTTGGAAATACCCGCCGCCGATTTCGCCGGGGCGGCTTGATAAAGTCGTTCCGCAAATCGTAGCGGGATGATCGAATCGCGACGGCCATGAATTATCAGGATCGGACAAGTTACCCCTCGAATGTGCGCCGTCGATTCGTAACGATCCAGCAACAGCCACCGCACAGGCAACCAAGGGTAGTGGTACGAGGCCACATCGGCCAACGAAGAGAAGGGGGAACGGAGCACCAAGCCGCCAGGTGGCGTCCCGCTTTGACTCACTCGAGCCGCCAACTGAACCGCCACCGCGCTACCCAACGACTCGCCATACAAGATGATCCGCTCGGTAGCAAGGTTCCGCTCGCCAGTGGCATACTGCCAAGCAGCCATTGCGTCGTCGACCAGGGCCGTTTCGCTGGGACGCCCGGGATTGTCCCCGTACCCGCGATAATCGAACAGGAACACGTGGCATCCGACCCGAGTCAGACTGTGGAGTTCCTCTCCGCGATACGTCCGATCACCGCCGTTTCCGGGGAAGTACAGAACGACCGGCCCGCCTGATTCCAATAGCTCCGCGGCCTCTTCCGGCCCCTCCGCCGTCTGATCCGCGGGCAACACGTGCCAACCGCGGAGAGTCAACCCGTCCGAGGTGCGGAATTGGATGTCATGGACCTGGCCCGCGGGCAAACGTGCGTCTGCCGGGTCGATTCGGGATGGGCGGGTCGGAAAATAGGTCAACGAACGCTGCATCAGAGTCAACATGACCACCATCACCAGGTAGACGCCCAGGATCATCAAGGGCACCCGGACCAGTGGCCCCGCTTGGCCAAAGGGCCGCCGCGGAAAACGAAACGGTCGAGCTGACTCAGAAGAAGGTGCCACGGCGTGCGAGTCAATCGTATTGCAGCAGGCTGAAAATGCGGTGCGGTGCCAATGCCTTGGCCCCGCCCAGCCCCAATAACTCGATCACAAAAGCGCATTCGACCACCGCGGCTCCCGCTCGCTCCAATAGCTGACAACAAGCTTGCACCGTGCCACCCGTTGCCAACAGGTCGTCGACCACCAGCACGCGCTGACCCGAAATGACGCCGTCGATGTGCATCTCCAACGTGTCCCTGCCATATTCCAGCTCGTAGTGGAACGAATGCGTGTCAAAAGGCAACTTGCCCGGCTTGCGAATCGGAACAAAACCGACCCCTAGTTCGAGGGCCAGCGGGGCGGCAAAGATGAACCCCCGCGCTTCCGCCGCCACCAGCACATCGATCGAGTCGTGGCGGTAACGTTCGGCAAATCCGGCAATCGTCGTGCGAAATGCCTCGGGGTGCGAAAGCAACGGCGTGATGTCCCGAAACAACACCCCGGGTTTGGGAAAATCGTGGATCTCCCGAATGTAATCGCGTAAATCACAGGCAAATTGGGACATGAGCAAGAAATCCAGCAGCCAAAAGAAAAAAAACGTCCCCCTCTCCCGGGAAACCTAATCCATATCCGCACGCACTTCAAGACGCGACCCGACCCGTCAATTCAAGTCCGGATCACGCGGCACACCCGCTCGACCTACCAACGGACGCGTGATCTGCTCGCCTACCGCTTGAGCGGCTCGCCGCCACATCACCTCCGTGTCCCCAAAAATAAACTCCGCACTCGCCGGCAGCGTCATCCAACCCCCCGCTTCCATCTCCGACTCCAATTGACCAGGTCCCCACCCGGAATAGCCGGTGTACAGACGATACGCACCCTGCGTCTGAGTCACCACTTCCGTCAAATGCGACTTTTGCGTGCAAAGATAGATCCCCGGCAATACCTCCTTCTCGCCACACTGCGCCTCCCCGTGCAACGCCAACAACGGACCCGCTACCGGACCGCCGATGTGCAACGGATCCTCATTGTCCACCGTCTCGCTGGCCACCATCTTCCAAACCTCGCAGACGCGGTTCTCCGTGATGCGATTCAGAATCAGACCAAAG
>SLMF01000326.1 GCA_007133715.1 Planctomycetaceae bacterium | reverse complement strand
TCCTGAGTTTCCGGATCCGCGTGTTCGAAGACCCGCAATACCGCGAGACCCTGGACGATTTGGAGACTCAGATCAACCGGCTGTTTCCGGACAGTTACGTGAAGTTAAGCATCATTCGCGACCGGCTGGCGGTTCAAGGTCAGGCCAAGGACGCGATCGAAGCCGGTCAGATCTTGACGATTCTGGCCCAGACGCGAGGCCGCGAGGCCGGCGGCCGCCGGGATGCGGAGGCCCGCGAGACGGTGACCAATCTGTTCATCGATCAAGACCGGTTCGCGTTGGAGGACCTGGCAGCCACCCGCCGCTCGGTCATGGACTCGGCAGCCATCGCCCGGGCGGGGATCATCAATCTGCTGGAAATTCCCGGCGAACAGCAAGTCACCCTCCGCGTGACGGTGGCGGAAGTCAACCGCTCGGCACTGCGGCGGATTGGAACGGAAATGGAGATCCGTGGCAATCGGAACGTGAGTTTCGTCTCCATGTTGCTGCCCGAAGGTTTCGAAGCCTCGACGGGGGGGAATCTTGCCGTCGACCGCGCCGACTATCGGTTGGCTCTGAATGCGCTCCGCGATATGGGGTTCGCCCGGACCCTGGCCGAACCGAATGTCGTGGCGCTCAATGGTGAAACGGCAACGTTCTTTGCGGGGAATCGTGTACCGATCCCGCAAGCGACGGCCGGTTTCGGCGCGGTGGGCCAGGGGGTCGCTTACGAGCAAGTGGGAATCCGTTTGAACTTCACTCCCCGGATCACGGACCGGGATCGGGTCCGCCTGCGCATCGCCGGTTCGGTCAGCACGCTGGACAGCAGCAATCAGACCAACATCGGGGGCAGCACCGTTTCGGCCCAGGATTCCCGCACCTTCGAAACCACGGTCGAACTGCGTAATCACGAAACCTTGGCATTGGCCGGGCTCCTGCAAACCACGGTGGCGGGCGATGGCAAACGCGTCCCCCTGCTGGGAGATTTGCCCTTGGTCGGTTCCTTGTTCTCCAATAAGGGCAGTTCGGCTTCGGAGCAGGAGCTGGTCGTGTTGGTGACGCCCGAGCTGGCTCATCCACTGGAACCCGGCTTTCACCCCCCCCTGCCGGGTTCGGATGTGCATGAACCGACCGATGTCGAATTCTTTTTGGGCAACCGTTTGGAGAGCCGCCGGGGGCAGGACTTTCGCAGCCCGGTGCGCACGGACGCCGCCCGCATCCGGCAGTTCCAGAAACACGGTCACGATCAATACATCCTGGGCGGCGGCAACCTGCGCGAACGGCGGCAGCCGGCCACGGGCCAGGCGGACCGGCACCCGCAGTCGCTGCCCGCCACGTATCGCTTGCGAGACGACGACTGAGCCACGGACCGCCCGCCGCCTTTTGCCGAGAGTTCCGGAGCGTAACCATGAATCATTTTCGAACCCGCGATTCGGCCCGCCTCCGCGGCCTGCTGCTGGCAGCCAGTCTCTGGCTGGCCAGCGGCTGCCACGGGATGCACCCCCGCCATGGCGACCATGCTGTGATCCCTCCCGGAGCCGTACCCGCGCCCGCCGGCACCTACCGCGATCAGTGGCAAGCCGAGCAAGCGGCCCGTGCCGATGAGGACTTCTTTGTGTTCTATCTGTACGAGTGGCAGGGGGACAGCGACCAACTCAGTCCCTTCGGCCAGCGCCACGTGGAACGGCTGATCCACCGCACCTGCGGACCCCTCTACCCGCTGCGGGTCCAACCCAGTGGCGATGCGGAGCGAGATCAGGCTCGAGTCGCCGCGTTGCAACGGGCGGTTACTGAATACGATCCGTCCTGGGCGGACTACCCGATCCAGATCGGGCATCCGACCGCCGAACCGATGTACGGTTTCGAAGCGCCCCGTGTGCTCCGCGGCTACACCGGGGCAACGACCGGCGGAGCGGGCGCTGCAGGCGGGACGGGAGCCGCCGCCGGTGGCATGGGCCGCGGCGGGATGTTCTAAGTGGCGGCATGGGGGGGCGGCATGGGGACAGCCAGCTTTTCCGAGCGGAGTGAACTGGCGAAAGCCACGGGATTGAAGTGGGGCAACCCTTTGGCCAGCCATTCCCCCTGACAGGGTGTTCTGCATGCCATGCAAAGCCCATTATACCGCCCGCGGTTAGGTTTGTCCGGTTTGGTCTCGAATCGTAGAACGGAATGAATTCCGTTTGCCTGCGGCACGAACGGAATGAATTCCGTTCTACGAGGGGACGGCGTCCTGGTTTGTCGTTGCCCTTTCAGGGCGGGGTGATGGCTGCACTGATTGGCGGGGAATTGTGCTTGGTGCTTGGTTCGTAGTGCCGTAGGTTGGGTCTCTGCCCCGAGGATCTCCCTTGCGATGAGGGCGTTGCCCTGGGCTGATTTGTTTGGGCCCCTTCGGGGCGGGGGAAGGGTGGTTCGAACCGATTGTCGAACCGCGCGGTTGCGCGGATGGGGAACCCCGTTAGGGTTCGGAGGCGATGGGTTGGGGACCGCGTCCCCAGGGTTGACGTGCGTCAAATACGATCCGCAAACCCCAACGGGGTTTTACAAATGGCGGGTCATGGGTCGTCGGTCATTGGTGGTTCTTAGTTATCGCTTCGTGAAATCATACGGCGGTCTTGATGGCCGGAGGCTTGAATGACCGGACTGGGAGTTTTGCATGCATAACTACGAACTAAGAACTACGAACCGATCACCGTTGTTGTTTCGCCCTTTCAGGGCTGAGGGCATGGTGGGGGCCCTGGGCTGATTTGTTTGGGCCCCTTCGGGGCGGGGGAACCGCGGTGTTTGAGGGCGGGGGTTGCAGGGATCAGGATTCAGGGATCAGGATTCAGGGACCAGGGACCACCAAGCACCTTGATCGTCTTCAGGGTCGGACTGTCTTCCAGTTCATCCCAGGCAAAGAGCGGCTTGGTGGCGGCGATGCGCAGGGCGTATTCCTCCGTGAAATGGGGTAATAATGGAAGGGTGGCGACGAGCTAATTACTACTACTGCTACGCAACGGATCGCCAGCCGGTTCGGCCCGTGGTCGAAGAATCGCGACAAAAATTCTCTGTGGGCCGCCAAGCTGCAGAATTCCAGAGAATTTTGACCGGCTCTGCGGGGAAGCCGATTTTTGCCCCTCATTCAAAGCCTTACATAGAAAGCAATTACGTACAACGCAACCGGCTCACGGAGCGGCGCGGCAGCTGGCACTGCCGCGGGCAGACGCCTAAAATCAGGTTTCGTGGCGCGTGAAAACCTTCCGCGGGCCGGCTCGCAGGGTCCGGAAATCGGGTAACGGAGACGAACGATGAATGCGTGGATCAAGGGGAGTGCGATGCTGGTCATCTTGCTTGGCGGGATGAACCGGGGATTGGCAGACCAGGAGCAGCGGACGGTGATGGTCGAGCTGCGGGCCAGCAGTCAGGCGATGGGTTACGAAGCCTATCGGGCGATGGACGGCGATCCGACGACCATGTGGCATACGGATTTTCAGTGGGACAATCCGGCTCATCCTCACGAGTTACAGATCGATTTATCGGATTCGTTCGAGTTGCGGGGTTTTGCGTACCTGCCTCGTCCCGAGGCGGCCAACGGCACGATTGCGCGGTACGAGCTGTATGTCAGCGAGGACCGTCAGTCGTGGGGTGCTCCGGTGGTAACGGGTCGGTTTGAGGCCCTTTCGCGGGAGCAGGAGGTGACGTTTGCGTCCCCCGTATCGGGTCGTTACGTTCGGTTGCGAGCGTTGTCCGAGGTTCGGGGTCAGCGTTGGGCCTCGGCGGCCGGTCTGCGTTTTTTGGTCGAGGGGGTTGAATTTCGTGCCCGCCGCACGATGCACTGCCCCTGGCACCATGCGGATGGGGCGGCTTTGAGTGAAGGGGAGCGGGAGTGGGTCTCGCTGCATCGCGACCTTCGTCGTCGCGAGCATTTCGCCCGCCTTGCCGATCAGACCGTGCATCCCCAAGCTTTGATTCACCCGGAGGATCGCGACCCGGTGGATATTGTTCTTCGCCGCACCGAAGCCCTTTGGGCGGATCTGCAGCGGATGCCCGACGGTCCCGATTTGAGCGATTTGGGGCAGGAATTGGAGGCGATGCTCGAGTCAGGCCGGGGTATCGATCCTGAAGATCGCTCGGCCCGCGAGACGCTGTTCGAGCAGGTCCGGCAACTGCGACGTCGAATCGCGTTCTCCAATCCGCTGCTCGATTTTGACCGTTTGTTGTTTCTCAAGCGGCACCGGGCGACTTTCAATCATATGTGCGACCAGTACTACGGCATCCACGCCAACCCGGGCGGCCGGCTGGACTTGCGCGCGCCCGAGATGGTGAACCAGGCGGCGGAACAGCTGGATTTCGCCCGCGGCGGTGGGCTGTTCATTTTGGAAGACCCGTTTGGCCCCGAGCCGCAGGTGACGGATGTGCTGGCCGAATCGGTGGTTCAAAGCGGGCGTCTACGCGGCCAACGGCTGGATACGGGGGCGTTCCTCTCGCCCGATCTGGATTTCGACGGCCAACGGATTGCCTTCGCCTACGTCGCATGCCAAGGCGACCGGGCCCACGATTACCATGTCGATCCCACCCGCGGACATTGGCAGCCCGGTTGGTGCTACCATCTCTTCTCGGTCCATGCGGACGGCAGCGATTTGAAACAGCTGACCGAGGGAACTTTCAACGACTTCGACCCCTGCTGGCTCCCGAACGGGAGGATCGCGTTTATCAGCGAGCGGCGGGGCGGTTACCTGCGCTGCGGACGTGTCTGTCCGGTATACACCCTGTTCGATATGGCGGCCGACGGCTCGGATATCGCCTGCCTGAGCTTCCACGAGACGAACGAATGGCACCCGAGTGTGACCCATGACGGACGCATCGTCTGGACACGCTGGGACTATGTCGATCGCCACGGTGTGACGGCGCACAAGCCGTGGATCACCACGCTGGACGGTCGCGATCCGCGTCCTTTGCATGGTAATTACTCGGAGCGGCGGTTGCGTCCCGACATGGTGCTGGACGTGCGGGCGATCCCCGGTTCGCGTAAGTATGTGGCGACCGCAGCCCCTCACCACGGCCAAGCCTTCGGTTCGCTGTTGCTGATCGATCCGCAGATTCTGGATGATGACGCCATGGGCCCCTTGCGGCGGCTGACCCCGGAAGAAGGTTTTCCCGAGACCCAGGGCGGCGGGCATTCCTACGGCAACCCCTGGCCGTTGAGCGAAAACTACCATCTGTGCGTCTACGATGTGGCGATGAGCAACCCGGCGCTGGGCTTCCAGGGCCGCGATTACGTCCGCGGCGATTACGGCATCTACCTGGTCGATGCCTTTGGCAACCGGGAACTGATCTATCGGGACCCGGAGATTTCGAGCCAAAGCCCGATCCCGTTGCGACCGCGACCGCGGCCTCCGGTGATGCACGAAGTTTCGGCCCGGGGCCCGGAAACCAACCCGGCCACCCGACCAACTCCCGGTCCCCAACCCTCCGAGGCCGAAGGCACCTTGGCGGTGCTGAATGTCTATGACAGCCTGTTGCCCTGGCCCGAGGGAACTCGGATCCAGCAGCTCCGCGTCGTGCAGGTCTTTCCGATGAGTGTGCCGTCGGGAGGCCCACCGCACGAGACCGGGTTCCGCATCCGGGGCGCCGAGGATTCCGTGGTCCCCGTGCGACACGTGCTGGGAACTGTACCGGTCGAAGCCGACGGGAGCGCCTACTTCACCGTCCCCGCCCACCGCTCGCTGTTCTTCCAGGCGTTGGACGAGCAGGGCTTGGCCGTCCAGTCAATGCGTTCGGCCACGCATGTGCAGGCGGGCGAACAATTGACCTGTCTCGGCTGCCACGAACGCAATCACGCCTCGCCGCCCCTGCCGCACGAGCTGCCCTTGGCACTCCGCCGACCACCGTCCCGGCTGACACCGGATGTCGAGGGCTCACGCCCCTTCAGCTATCCGCAGTTGGTCCAACCCGTGCTGGATCGGAACTGTGGGGAGTGCCATGCTGAAAACGCGGATCGCGCGCCGAATCTGGGACGAGAGCCCATCACCCGACGATGGTATGCCTCGTATGCCAACCTGGTACCCGAATGGGGGTTTTATGACTATGGCAATGACTACCGCACCTTTCCGGGCCGTTTCGGAGCCCGTGCCTCGCGGTTGCTGGAACTATTGCAGAACGATCACCACGGTCTCGAGCTATCGCCCGAGGATCTGCACCGAATCACGCTTTGGCTGGACATGAGCAGCATGTTTTACGGGGTATACGAACGCGAGGGTGGCGAAGCACAGTTGCGGGGCGAATTCGCTTGGCCCACCTTGGAGTAGCTTGCCGTGGCACGGCACTCGCCGGATACAGGTCGGTCATCAGCCCAACGGACCGGCAATTCCAGCCCGCTGGCGATGGGTTCATCCAGCCACCGGTGGCCGCCACGCGCTTCCGCGACGGCTCATCTTCTTCGCCGTTGCACATCGCTGCGATAAGTTCGTGCAAAATCGTCACCGCCGGGCACCGGTGGCCGCCATGCTGGAAGGAGTCTGCCGAACTTGGTAAACATAGTGGTTGGACGCGAACCGTTTCGACGCGTTCGTGCGGGGCGGCTGGTCACGGAGGAGGCGTCTGAGGGGTGACGTCAGGTGCTTCGGACGACCTGTCACAACGACAAAAAACAAGAGGCATCGTATGTTCACCAAGAAACTCTTCCGGGTCTCGCTGGGAATCTTCTTGTGTGGCGGGGCGTGGATTCCCGCGTTGGGCGAGTCGGAACGTCTGCCCCGCCATCAGACCGTACTGGACCTGCAACCGGTCGGCTATTGGCCTGCGGACGACGGCCGGGGCGAACGGCTGCGGGACCTTTCCGAACAGCGGAATCACGGTTCGATCCACCATGTGCCGTGGGACCAGGGACTGCTGGATTTCACCGGGGCCTACCAATGGCTCCAGATCCCCCGGCACGCCGCGTATCAGACCGAGGCCGTAACCTTCGGCGGTTGGGTGTTCTCCCGCGGGGAGATTTACGGTGGCCGCTGGGCGCCCGTCTATGGTCCGCACAAGGGGGGGATGCTGCTGCTGGGCCACCGCGATTGGCATCACCAAAACGGTACCCAGTTGTTCCTTCGCGGCGAGGGGCGGGTGGATGTGGTCCGAGATAATCAGGAAGATGCGATCGGTACCCGGGCGGGGAGCGTTTCCATCGCCCGGGGCGAATGGCAGCACGTGCTGTTCACTTACGCCGCGGGCACGGGAAGGGTTTATCTCAATGGGCGTCTGGCAGGCGAGCGGGACGGCCTTCCGCCCGCGGTCGCGAACCGCGACCTCCAGGCTGGCAACGATGGCTACTGGTGGCATCAGTCGGTGACGTCCGGTTCGCTGGATGGTTCGCTTCGGGACCTGGTGTGGTTCGATCGGGCCTTGTCGGCAGACGAGGTGTCGCGTCTGTACAGGGAGACCCGGCCCGACGTTGGGCCGCGTGTGCTGCCCGAGGGGACGATCCTGGTGGACCGCATCCGCTATCAGCACAAGACGATCGGCCTGAGGCACGTCACGTTGGACGCGTTCTCCGGCTTGGCGGCGGAGGAGCGCCGCCGGGCGCTGGAGCATTTGGACGAGTGGGAGGTGCAGGAACTCGAGTCGCTTGGCGAACCGCTCGTGCCGATCCTGGCTGCCGGTTTACGGTCTGGCCCCACGTCCCGTGTCGCGGCTCGTCTGCTGATGAAACTGGACCGGCCGGCGGCACGCACCGCGTTGGCGGACGGTTTGCCCAGCCTGATCGAATCGTTGCGGAACGCAGAGAGCCCGACGGACGGGCGAGCGGCGGCCGCCCTGACGCTGGCCGAAATGGGCGATTTGGCCAGCGAAGCCGTGCCTGCCCTGGTCGAAACGCTGGACGATGTCCTGCAGCCGGACGAGTTCCGTCTGCCGCGGATCGAAGACCTGTTGAGAAACAGCCTGATCCGGGCGCTGCTCGATATCGACCCCGACCACCCGCAAGCACGCCGGGTGCTGGGGCAGGCCTTGGCTCGGCCGGTCCTGGATTCCCTCGACCTGTCCCGCTCCGAAGTCGAGCGGGTCCGCGACTTGGCGGAGGCAGGACGGTACCTGGATGCCCTGAATGCCTATCGCCGACTGCACCACTCGGTGCGGGCCACGTTCTTTTCTCGACGAGGCGAGCGGGACTACACTCCCGTCGCCGAACACAACGGGTACACCTACACGATGGGCGAAGGCAGGGCTTGGGGCGGTGTCGAGCCGATCGGGGCGGAGGACTTTCGGAAGGTGGTCCAGGAACTCTCCCCCACATACCCGGAAGCTGCGGATTGGCGGGATGCGGAGGCTCCGAACCTGTTCCGCGTACCGATTACCCGAACCGCTCCCGACGGTACGGAACAGCGGGTCTTTCTGGAAGGCGAGCATTTCGTGCTGGATGGAACCGACGAGAAACTCCGGGGCTGGTCGATCTTTGTCGACACGGCCGGCTACCTCCACATCGTCGGGGGCCAGCACAATATCCCCGATCCGCGAGCTTTCATTCCCGGCAGTTGGGAACGGCTGGGGCTGTCCCGAGAAAGGGGCCACGAACGCTTTCCCCTGCAGCTGTACTGGGTGTCCCGCGAACCGGAATGCCTGGAATCGTTCGAGTTCGTCGGGCTGCGAACCGATCCCCGGGCCATCCCTGCCGGTTACTTGAACTATATGGTGTTTGCTCAAGACGATGCCGGCGAGGTTTATCTTTACGGTCGGATCAACAGCCATGGCTGGCAATCCTGGGGTCTGTTCCACTACGACACCCCGTCGCAGCGTTGGAAGGCGGTGGGCGGCGATCCGTTCGATCTGATCCAGTCCGCTCGGGACAGCCATCCCGACTGGTTCCGCTACGTGAGTCATCCGATCCGTGGCCGAGTTCCGGACGGTCCCGGAGATTCGCGGCCCCTGGTCTGGGCTTGGCAACCGGCGTTCTACAACTTCTGCCGCCACGGCTGGGGCGTCCGATTCGACCGCACCGGCCGGATGCACGTGCGGATGGATGTCTGGGGCCTGAACGAACACGGATACAACGTGATTTCCGATGTCTACGCCTGGTCGGACGACCGCGGGCGGAGCTTCCAGCGTGCCGACGGCACGCCGGTGGCGCTGCCGTTGACCAATAATCCCGCGCCGGAGCACAATGCCGAGGTGCATCGACACGACACGAGTCAGTGGGGTTCTTTGTGGTTTTCTCTGTTGCGGGATGCCGGGTATCATGGCATCCCGGGCTTTTGAGTGGCAGTCAGCGACGGGGTGTGACAGCCGGCCGCGGGCACGGCGGCTATTCGGACTTTTTTAGGAGACGCGACGATGTGGAGAATCAAGACGGTGAAAGACAGGCGGATACGAGTTGCGTGTGCGGTGGTTGTGTTGATCGGGTGGCTGATGTTGGTTGCGGTGGCGGGTTACGCGGTAGCCGAGGACAGTTCGGCGTCGGCTGCGGATTTTGCGGCGGTGAACGAGGCCTGGTCGGCGGGAGACCACGCGGGCGTGCGGGCTGGGTTGCGAGAGCTGCTGGCCGATTCGGAACTGGCCCCGCAGGTCCGCAGTTTCGCTCATCTGCGTCTGGCCCAGAGCTATCGGGTCGGCGGGGATTCGGGCGGCAGTCGCCGGGAGTACCGGGCGATTGCCGAGCGGGAGGAGTATCCGGCGATTCACCGGTACGAGGCGGGCGAGTGGTTGCGGGAGCTGGAGCGGGTGGAGCGGGGCCTGCCGCCGCGGGATCCGGCGGCCTCGCGGACGCCGATCGAGCGGTACGCGACGTTGGCCGCGGAAGTGTTTGTGGCCCCGGAGGGCGACGATGCGGGCGACGGCACTCGCCAGCAACCGTTCCAGACATTCGAGCGGGCTCGGGATGCGATCCGGGAACTGCTGGCCGACGGCGCACCGGGCCCTTTGGGCGTCCGCATCCTGCCCGGCAGCTACCCGCTCGAGGAGACACTGCAGCTGACGGCGGAGGATTCGGGCCAGCCGGGAGCCCCGGTGATCTGGCGGGCAGAGGAAGCGGGACAAGCGGTCTTGTACGGCGGGCGGCGGATCGGCGGGTTTGAACCGGTGCGGGACCCGGCGATCCTCGAGCGGTTGCCCGAGGCGGCGCGGGGCAAGGTCTGGCAGACCGACCTGGCGGCCCAAGGCGTCCAGGACTGGGGCGAACTGCGAGTGCGGGGCGGCATTGGTCAGCCCGAGCCGCCACCGACCTTGGAACTGTACTACAACGGCCAACCCATGACCCTGGCCCGCTGGCCGAACGAAGGTTTTGTCGAGATCCGCGAGCTGCTCCAGCCGGGTTCCCGTGCCGACGGTAAGCCCTCGATCTTCGGCTATCACGACGATCGCCACGCCCGCTGGACCCAGGCCGAAGACGCCTGGCTGCACGGCTACTGGCATTTCCTCTGGGCCGACGCTACCCTCCCGATCGGCGAAATCGATACCCAAGCCAAAACGATTACCACAGCCGAACCGTATCACTACGGCGGACGCGGGATGAGCGACCACCAGGGCATTATCTACTATGCCTTCAACCTGCTGGAAGAGATCGATCAGCCGGGCGAATGGTACCTGAATCGCGACACGGGCATCCTCTATTTCTACCCGCCCGGGGATCCGACGGAAGCTCGGATCGAGTTGGGCACGTTAGCCGAACCGATGCTGGTCTTGGAGGGCGTCGCCCATCTGCGGCTGGAGGGACTGGTGTTCGACTTGGGCCGCCACGACGGCTTGCATCTGCGTGATTGCCAGCACTGCCTGATCGCCGGCTGTACCGTACAGCGGATGGCCGGGCAGGGGATCGTGATGACCGGCGGAACCGGCAACGGACTGTTCGGTTGCGACCTGCACACCCTGGGCCGCCGGGGTGCGATCGTCTCGGGAGGCGATCGCCAGAACCTGACCCCCGCCGGTCACTTCGTCGAAAACTGCCGGATCCACTTCTTCGGCCGGATCGACAGCACGTACACCCAAGCCATCGCCTTGAATGGCGTCGGTAATCGCGTGGCCTACAACCGGATGTACCATTGTCCCACCAGCGTGATGACGATCGGCGGGAACGACCACGTGATCGAGTTCAACGACGTGCACGACGCGGTGCAGGAATCGGACGATCAGGGCGGTTTTTGCATGTGGGGCAATCCCACCTTTCGCGGCAATATCTACCGCTACAACCGCTTCCGCAACGTGGGCAAAACGGGTGACGAGCGAGCCGTGCATGGCCAAGCAGCGATCCGTTTCGACGATGCCATCAGCGGGCAGATTGTCTACGGCAATATCTTCTACCGCAGTTCGAATGCCAATTTCGGCGCCATTCAAATGAACAGCGGCCGCGACAATATCATGGACAACAACCTGTTCATCGACAACCGGCACGGGATCAGCGGCGGTTGGAATCCCCGCAACAGCCACTGGATCGAAACGCAGGAGGGTCGTAAACAGGGGGCCTACCTGACCGAATTGTACTCTCAGCGGTATCCGGAAATGAACCACATGTTCGATGATCAAGGCGTGAATCGCGTGTGGCGCAACATCTTTTATCGCGGTGGCCAGATCGTACGCCGCCCGCAGCACATGGAGCTGCTGGAAAACGCCGTCTTCGGCGACGACCAGGATCCCGGACTGGTCGATGTGGACAATCAGGACTTCCGGCTGCGCCCGGACGCGGCAGTGTTCCAGCAGCTCCCGTTCCGGCCGATTCCGGTCGACGAGATCGGGTTGTACGCGCACCCCTTGCGCGCCAGTGAACCGTGACACGGGCGGGAGGAATCTGATTCGAAAGTTCCTTGTTGACCGCCGAAGGAGGCGTTGTCCGCTGCACGAATCCCACGGCGGCGGCCGAACGTTTTCTGTCAACGTAAGCACCCGGCCACGAATTTTTTGATGGAACCAAACTAGTAGGATGGACATTCCTGTCCGTCATCTGCCGCACGACCGACAGGAATGTCCATCCTACATTATGTAAGGAAACTCGTGACCGGGTGCTTACAAGTCTTGGGCCTGGGCATCGAGTTGTTCTTGTGCGAGCAGTGCTAGTACTTAGAGGCCCTAACAAAACTGCTCGGCGCGGGTCTCTGACCCCGTCGAAACCGCCGACCGTAGGTCTCCCAGCCCAGTTTTGGCGTCGCGTGAAAATAACTTGACGACTTTTGTTTCCTTATGAGACAAGACAACTATGTAAGACGTACAAAATTTTGGCAATTGAGCAGTATTATTGAACTTGC
>SLMF01000277.1 GCA_007133715.1 Planctomycetaceae bacterium | reverse complement strand
GCTACAGTTGAGACATCTAAGGCGCCGTCGCCAAGCGGCTAAGGCAGCGGATTGCAAATCCGCCATCGGGGGTTCGAATCCCCCCGGCGCCTCTTCCCGCCAGGTCCTGCCGTTTCGTAGAAAACTTCAAACGGCAATCGAGGCGGAGGAGAAGTGCCCCAAGACCCTTTTGTGGCCTTCGATCTCGAATCCTTCGCCGAAATACGAATCAGTCTTCCGCCAACGTCTGGCCACCTTCGCTGGCCGTTTCGATATGGCACACTTCGGCGATGAGATCCCCCTGTTCGTTCACCACGGCCTGCGTACAGCCGTCAAACGCGCACTGGTTGCCCGAAAGCGCGAACAACTTCTTCAGCGTCGAATCTCTGATGTTCAGCCGAGCCATACAGCCCCCCCGCGAACCAAGTGGACACAGACGCCCCAGATTATACACCAACCATCCCCAAAAGCGAGCGACTGGCGTAAGCGGATGCAGGAACGGGCTTGCCGTTGGAGTTCACGCTTCAGCGTGCGAACCAAGCGGGAGCGGAATCCGGCACGCTCGCATATTAACACTGACAGTCCAAATGTGCCATACTTTTGGGGTGTCGGTTGTTCGTGAGGAGCGTTTTATACTGCGCGCGGCTTGGTTTGTCCCTTCGTAGAGCGGAATTCATTCCGCTCCTGCGAAACGGATTGAAATCCGTTCTACGACAAACCTGCCCGCGCGCGGTATACACACGCTGTGGCTTGACCACTTGCTTCAGATTGCTCCCTCCGAACTTTGACGCGAGTACCTCCGACGAGCGGCCGTTATATCGATTGTCATGTTACCGTCCGATCTCGATTCACGTGGCGGCATGCCTTCTTTCTCGGAAGCCCGGCCTCGGAGATGCCGGACCACGTGGGAGGCCGATCTGCAAGACGCACGTTCACAATTCGTCCCCTGGATCTGCTGGGACGTCAGGAACGCGAGCGAATCACTCCTGCAGTTTCGCAAGAAAATCCCGTGGACTCAAAACCTCGACGTCCAACGTAGCGGCCGGTTCCGTCCTCATTTCCGCACTCGAACGCTGGCGCAACTCCCGCTCCCGCTTCAGGTACGCTTGCCGAAAAACTCACGGCGTTTCGGCGGCTCGCCAGAGGCTATGGCGGAGTTGGAGCAGGGTGAGGAAGTCGCGGATACGGCACAACCGAACTGCCTAATTCCGCCGAGCCGACGCCAAAGGATTCAGACTCTGCAGCATGTCGTCCAGAACCGTCGACGTGTCCTCGATCACCACCACGTGGTCTCCCGGTCGCAGAGCGTAATCGAACAGCGGATCCACTCGCCCTGCCTGATGGCTGAACTGCACCCGCATTTTGGCCATATCTGCACCCGTCGGTCGCATTAGGTGCAGCTCCATCCGGCGGAAGCGTCGGGTCAGTCCGGTTTGCTCCAGCAGATCCTGGACATGCATCGTCTCGTGCAAGGGAAGCTGCTGCATTTCCGGCTCCCGCCGCCCCGCCGGACGTACCTCGAGGCTGATCGTGGCGACCTGAGCCGATGCGTCCCCTTCCGTGCCCTCGGCCAAATGGGAGCTTTGCATTCCCAAAGAAGAGCCCGTTTGCAGGGCCGTGCAACCGGAGCCCAACGGGATCAGGATCACCAACAGCGTGGCGGTCCGAAGAGTGGTGAGCCAGTACGTTTGGGTATTCATTTGCAGGTCCTTATGGAGGAACGGTCGTGGGAGAGCATGGCCACCCGCGGATCGCCGTGCGGCTGATGTAGCCGCCGGGACCCCGACCGAGGCCGCGCCTACCCGTTGGTCATGATCCCCCCTGAGTTCCTGTAGCCTATAATCGATTTAATCGGCAGGGTTTACCCAAAGCATAAACCAAACTGTTGTCGCCGCCCGTATTTTCAAATTTTCCTTGGAAATCACGAATTCCCCCGGTTTGTGAGGCCTTCGCACACCGCCTCAGACTGGCAGCGAACATGCGGTGACCGGCTTGGTGGGGTCTCGCGATCCGGTTTTGCCCATTTCAGAGCCACTGGGGCGTAGGGCCGCGTAGTATTTACCATGTTTCGGGGGTGAGTTCTTGTCGTCTGGCGACTGGGGCGGGTCACCATTCGCTCGGTTCCAACCGCCCTTGATTCAGCCGCAGGGCGGCGCGAGTCAGGTGTTTCAAGAATGCCCGATCGTGCGAGACGATCAACATGGCTTGGGGCAAGCCTGCGAGCGTCTCGAGCACCCGCTCGGTCGCCTGTTCGTCCAGGCCGGTGGCCGGTTCGTCCAACAGCAGGACGTCGGGATTCATGGCCAGCAGGGTAGCCAGGGCGACCAGTCGTTTTTCGCCGCCGGACAAGCGGTAGGTGATCCGCGACTCGTAACCGGCCAAGCCCAGCGAATCCAGGGTTTGGCGGACGATCTGGTCGACTTCACGGCGGTCCCGTCCCAGATTCAGGGGCCCGAAGGCCACGTCTTCGGCAACGGTGGGGCAGAACAGCTGATCGTCGCTGTCCTGGAACAGCAAACCCGCGCGGCAGCGTACTTCGTAGAAGTCGGCTTCGCGGGTCCGCAGGCGGCCGAACGCTTCGATCCGACCCGCGGTCGGCTTCAGCAGCCCGACGGTCAGGCCCAAGAGGGTCGTCTTGCCACTGCCGTTGGCACCGATCAAACCCACCCTTTGGCCAGCATGCAATTCAAAATCGCAGTCTTGCAGCACCGGTCGCTGAGGGTCATAAGAAAAACCGACCCGGGCGAACTGAATCAGGGGTTTCATAGGCACCACTCCATCAGGACCAAGCCCAACAGCACCGCGGTCGTGGCGAGCGCGAACCAGGCATCGTGTTGCGAGAAGACCAGCCGTTCCCCCAGATAAAACTGTCCGCGGAAACCGCGGCATTTCATAGCCGCCAGGATCCGTTCGGCCCGATCCAGACTGCGGACCAGCAGCATGCCGATCAGATGACCGTAGCTTTGCCAGGTATGCCGGTGGAACCGGGCGCGGAACCCGCGTGTCCGCATCGCCACTCGCAGCCGCCGGTATTCGCCGCCCAGCACCTCCCGATAGCGGACGGTTAGCAGCAGCAGATGGATGAGTTTGTCGGGCATGTGCAACTGTGCCAGCGCGCGTCCCAACGTCATCACGTCCAGGGCGCCGAGCAGCAGCAGGAGGGTCAGCACGATCGCATTGCCTTTCAG
>SLMF01000484.1 GCA_007133715.1 Planctomycetaceae bacterium | reverse complement strand
GGGTGGCGGCTGGACGGTGGCGGCGGAGGGCAGTTCCCGATCCAGTTCGCGACGCAACTCGTAAAGTGTCTGTCGCAGCTGGCGGGCCTCGCGGTGGAATTCGGTCAGTCGCTGGCGCGCCGTACGCACGCGAGCCGTCGCCAGCGGATGCTCGACACTGTCGGCGAGGCAGCGGGGGTCGAGCGCGCGGCAGATGCGGCGCATGCGGAAGGCCAGCAGCAGGTAGCCGGGCAGCAGGCTGGCCAGCAGCAGGGCGGCGGCCAGGGCGTAGAAGGCGGCGGGTGGGTATTCGGCGGAATACCAGGCGAACCCGATCCGCCACAGCACGTGGGCGGCAAAGGCGGTGGGCAGCAGGTTGCTCAGTACGGCCAACGGCCACGGTCCGACGCGATCGGCCGTTCGCTGGCCCAAGTTCTCCAGATCGGTCTGCAGATGTTCGAGTTCCCGGCTGTCGTCCAGCAACGATTCGCGCAGCCATTGCGAGGCGCGGCTCCAGTTTGTGTCCCGGGAGCCGGATTCGGAGGCGGGTGGCTCGACGCTCGCGTCCTCGACCGGCAGCGTCCAGGAGCTCGCGGGGGCCAGTCCGGTCAGCTGACGATCTTCCAGGAAACGCTGGGCGTCGCCTTCCATGTCGTGTAAGGCTTGACGGTAGGTGGGTCCCATCGCGGAGAGGATCCGTTGCAGGGGCAGGACCCCGCGCAGCAGGGCGTACAGGACGGCGAAGGCGGCTCGGGCCAGTCCCAGCGGACTGAATCCGCCGGCACCCAGACGGGCGACTTGGTAGGAGGCGCCCAGCAAGGACAGCCGGGCTCGCACCCAAATGGCCATCCCCATCAACCAGCCTATCCGCTCGCCCAAGTAGCGCCAGGCCAGTTCGCGGATGACGACGCGAAAGGCATGGCGGGCCAACGGCTGGTTCAAGCTGTCTCGGTAGACCTGCCGAATCCGCGAGTTCAGTTCGGTTTCGTATGCGGTCAACTCCTCCAGCCGATGTTGCAGCGGTTGGGTCACATCCGGCCCCAGGGCGTGTGCCGTATAGCCCAAAAACCCGTCGGCGCGCAACTTTTCCAGACTTTCGACCAAGCGGGTATTGAACAGCGCGTCCCGCATGCGGTTAAAGTCGTAGGCTTGTAACTGGGTGGCACTGACCACAAATCGGACTCCGTCGTGCGGTTGGAAACCCAACTCGCGCAACCGGCGGTCAAAATCCTCGCGCACGGCCGACACGACCCGCGCCACCTGGTCCGCCTTGTTCAACACGAACAGCCAGCGTTTCAGCGAAGCCCAAGTGCGGACTTCCTGGTGTACCTGGAATTCCGAACGACGATCGGGCATGGTGACATACACCACGATGTCGGCTCGCCGCACCAGAGCTCGGGTGACGTGCCAGTTTTCCTGCAACGCTCCGTCGATGTCCGGGGTATCGATCAGGGCGATCCCGTCCAGGTCCACGGGGACAAACTCAGGCTGCAGATCTTGGGGGATGTTCAGCAGCGGCCGGTCGCGGGCGGATACCGCGATATAGGGACGTCGAGTGAAACAGCGGACGTCGTCCGAGGTGGGACTGGCTTGCGATTGGCCGACCAGGGCGTTAAACAGAGCTGATTTGCCGACGCCCGTACCGCCCAGCAGCACGACACGTGCGACCGGCACGGTCGGGTCATCGCTGGCCAGTCGCCGCAAGGCTTCGTTCAAGCGGAGGGCCATTCGCATCGCGGCGTCCAGCCCGCCCGCTTGTTCGGCCGTCGCCGACAGCCGCTCGACACGCTGCACGAACCCCGGCAGGAACGGAGCTTGATTCACCGCGTCACCCCCAATTTTTGGGCTAGAGAACTGAGTTGGTCGCAGGCCCCCCGGCACTGCGTCAAGGATTCCGGTTGCAGTTGGTCCAGGTTCTGGAACCAGCGGGCGAAGAGGGGGTCGGCAAAATACTGTTGCAGATGGTCGGCCAATTCGGCCTCCCGCTGTTTCCGCCATTGTTCGTAGGCTTCCTCGGCCACTCTTTTCAGTTGGAGGCCGCCGAACTGCCCCAGGACGCGGCCGGCGGCGACCCCGCCGGCACCGGCCAGAGCGGGCAGCCCCACCGTGCCGATCATCCCGCCGGTGGTCCCCAAATCGACGACGATGGCGGTGGCACCTGCCGCCAGCATCACATCGGCCGACACCACCAGCAGATGACTCAAGCCGCGATGGCTGCGGCACCATCGTTCGAGCGCCTGCCGCACTACTTCTTCCCAGCCCTTGGCTGGCACCGGCAGGGGCTGCTGGCGCAAGTGCTGGCGAGCGTGGGCGCAATTCTGATATTCGAGCAAGCCGCCGGGTTTCGCTTGTTCGGGATACAAGGACCGGAAGCGATCGATCAGACGCTCCACGAATTCGTACAAACGCTGCTGCTCCAGCGTTTCCCGCTGTTGGATCTCGTCGGCCTCCGGGTCTTCGAACAACCAGCCCAGCAATTGGCGGGCGGCCGCTTTGCCTTGACGCGCCAACAGGCTCACGGGCCAGCGGAGCAGGCGGGCCGACCAATGCAGGTTGTGCCGGGACACATCCACAGCCAATTCGATCAACCGGCCGGCCGGGAACTGGCTGGCCGCAATGGTCTGGGCTGCCTGTTTTACTTCCTCCCGAACCGTGGTCCGCGCGGCGAGCAATTCGTCGCGACGCCGCTGGGCCTCTGCCAAGATCCGGCGGCAGCTGGCCACCGCTTGCGAGGTGGATTCCAACAGCCCGCTCAACACGATGCGGACAGCATCCTGCCCGCGGAGCAGCGAATCCAGGTCCGGCGAGCGAGGATCGACGGGGCGGATCTCGCTCAGCTGCGGCTGGTCGCTCAACGGGCTACTGTAGGCGTGGCAGTCGGCCAGGAACTCGGGCAAGGTCCGGCCGTCATTCCGCTGTTGTTGGAAAACGTCGAAACGCGGCACGCTGGCCAACAAGTCCCGCCATTTGGCCTCCGCCGCCGCCGGCGTGGTCTTCGTGAACAGGAATGCCAGGAACCCGGCTTTGCGGCAGCAACGAGCCAGTTCCCCCACCACCCGCTCGTCCTTATACCCGTCGCCGAAGACGACAAACACGACCACTTCCGCCCGATCCAACACCCGCTCTGCCTTGGCCCAGTTCGCCTGCTCGACCGTATTGAAGTCCGGGACATCCACCAAGATTAAGGGCAGCGGTTG
>SLMF01000037.1 GCA_007133715.1 Planctomycetaceae bacterium | reverse complement strand
CCTGTTGGCGGACATCCAATCCGGCAAAATCGACTGCGTCGTCGTCTAAGCACCCGGCCATGAGTTTCCTAACACAATGTATGACGGACACTCCTGTCCGTCGTGCGGGAAATGACGGACACTCCTGTCCGTCGTGCGGGAAATGACGGACAGGAGTGTCCGTCCTACTTCTTTCGTCCGTTAAGAAACCCGTGTCCGGGTGCTTACCCTTGAATTACAGCGAACGCCCAGATGTTTTTGGCCAACGGCCATCCACACCGTAGGCTGGGCTAACCCCAGGTGCGAAGGGTTCCGCAACGCCTTCGGCGTAAGACGCCCGGTCGCTTCCCGGATCCGCGGTTTCAGGCGTGCGCGACGGATGCGTTTCGGGAGGAAATGGTTTTGCAGATTGCAATCGGTGCGTAGATTCGCTAGGCTGGAGGACTGTTCCATTTTTCCATAACAACACCAAGGGAGAGAAAGTCCATGTCTCGAACGACACGTCGTCAGTTCCTCCAAGTTACCGCGGCGGCGGGCGTTGGCTACTGGGTAGCCGGTGGCGTCAGTCCCCGGCCCAGTTGGGCGGCGAATGAAACCGTCAACTTTGCCTGTGTGGGAGTCGGCGGACGCGGCGGCGCCAACTCCGGTGATGCCGCTCGCAATGGGAATATCGTCGCCATCTGTGATACCGACCGTGGGACGCTGGCGAGTGCGTCGGAGCGGCGCGGTTTCGAGAAGGCGAAACAGTACACCGACTACCGCAAGATGCTGGACGAATTCCAGGACTTCGATGCGATTGTCGTCAGCACGCCCGATCACACGCACGCCGCCCCCTGCTTGCAGGCGATGAAGATGGGCAAGCACTGTTATGCTGAGAAGCCCATATCGCACACGATCAAAGAAGCTCGTCTGTTTGGGGAAGTAGCCCGCGAGGCGGGTGTTGCCACCCAAATGGGAAATCAGGGCACGGCCAATGCCGGTTTGCGTCAAGCGGCCGCGTTTATCCAAGCGGGCGGTTTGGGCGACATCAAAGAGGTTCATGTCTGGACCAATCGTCCGGTTTGGCCGCAGGGCTTGGATCGTCCCGAGCATTCGGACCCGGTGCCCGAGACGTTGGATTGGGATGCTTGGCTGGGCCCCGCGCCCGAGAGGCCGTATGTCAGCGGCGTGTACCATCCGTTCCGCTGGCGTGGCTGGTGGGATTTCGGCACCGGGGCCCTGGGCGATATGGCGTGCCATACCCTGAATATGCCCTTCGCCGGCTGCGACCTGATGAACCCGACGTCGGTGGTGGCGGTGACCTCCGGGCACAACAAAGAAACGTTCCCCGCGTGGTCGAAGATCACCTACCAGTTCCCAGCGACCGACAAGCGTTCGGCGGTGCCAATGGTCTGGTACGACGGGGGCCAGTTGCCTCCGGAGAGCCTGATCGAGGGTTCGCGTCACAGCATGAACCGCAGCGGTGCCATCATCGTGGGTGAGAAGGGCACGATTTACGCGCCCGGCGACTATGCGCAGAACGTCGAGTTGATCGGGACGGAATCGTTCCCCGAAGCGGAATTCGATCGGTCGCCCGGTCACTTTGCGGAATGGGTGCGGGCGATCCGCGGCGGCCAACCGGCCATGTCCAATTTCCCCAACTACGCGGGACCGCTGACCGAAGTCGTGCTGTTGGGCAATCTGGCGGTCTGGGCCGCGCCCGAAGCTGAAACCGAGGGCAAGAAGATCGAATGGGATGCGACGGATCTGGTCGCCACCAACGCCCCGGAAGTCATGCACATTGTGGACAAGGAATACCGCGAAGGTTGGGGGCTGGAAGACTAGCCCCGTCTGTGTGGAATCTGACGGACGCCGCCAGGGCCAATGGGGCCCTCGCGGCGTCGGTTGCCGGTCTAACGGGGCCAGCACCGTTGCGGTTCGACTCGCTTACGAAGCAAAGCTGCAGGCACCCCCGCCGCACTGGGAAAAACCGCAACCCGCTTGCTCGGGACCAGCACAAACCGGCAGGGCACTGCCCCCCGCCGTGTGGGCAAATACCGTGCTCAGCAACTTCTGCAAACGCTGGCTCCCGCAATGAGGACATGCGGGTTGTTCGTCAGCTCGAATCAGTAGCTCGAAATCCTGCTGGCATTCTTGACAAGCATACTCGTACAGCGGCATACTCGATTCACTCCTGGGATGGGGTCTTGAGTAGGGTGGTTGAAAGCCCGTTTCTCGTTATTCTATCGCTGGGAGCAAGTTTTCCCAGAGCCCGGCCGAATGGCTCATCGCTTTCCGGAGTTCCCCATGTCCCCACAAGCACTCAGTCGACACCAAGTTCAGCAGGTGGATCGTCGAGCGATCGCCGACTACGGCTTCGACGGTCGCGTGTTGATGGAAAATGCGGGACGCGGTTGTGTCGATCTGCTGTGTACCTTGGGGACACGTGGACGCGTGGTGGTTTGTTGCGGAGCCGGCAATAATGGCGGTGACGGGTTCGTCATCGCTCGCCATCTGGCGGTAAGATCGATCCCCACGCGGGTTTTGCTCTGCTGCGATCCGCTCCGTTTACGCGGTGATGCAGACAGTAACTACCGATTGCTCACCCAATGTGGGGTAGAAATCCAACGGGTTCACCAGTGGGGGAACGATTCCTGGTCGCATGCGATCCGCGACGCCGACTGGCTGGTCGATGCGCTCCTCGGAACCGGTGCTCAAGGCGAACCACGGCCGCCGTTGGACCAGGCAATCCGCTGCCTGAATGAATCGCCAGCTCGCCGCATGGCGGTGGATCTGCCCAGCGGTTTGGAGTGTGACCGGGGGCAACCGGCCGCCAGTACGTTCCGGGCCGATCACACGTGCACGTTTGTGGCTCCGAAGACCGGCTTCTCGTCTCCCGCAGCCCAGCCGTTTCTGGGTGAGGTGCATGTAGCGGACATCGGCCTCCCCTGGAAAATCGTGCAGGAGATCCTGGATTCATGGCACGCCACCGAGGATTCTAACCAAGGATCCTGACAACCGCGGTTCAAGATTGCGTTGGGTCGGGTGGTTAGCCAGGGGTCGGCAAGTTGCTGACGGGAGGGCATGTCCAGGATTTTTCAGAGCCCGAAGTCTGTTTCGAAGATACGGAAACGGAAACGGAAAAAAGCTACGAAGACCGCCGACTTCGGCGGCCGGTCGAGGAACCACGGCTCTCCGAAGTACCCTCCGCTTCCGCTGCGGGCTCCGACACGTCCACGTCGTCCGACACGTCCACGTCGTCCGACACGTCCACGTCGTCCGACACGTCCGCTTCCTCGCTCGGCTCCTCCCAGTCCTCCGGATCGTCGGCAGTTGCCGGCCGCGGCGCTCCCGCTGCCGGACGCCCGGTCGCCGCCGATTGGCTCCGCGGGACGCGACGCCGCTCGCCCGTGTCGGGGCCCAGCAACGCCTCGCGAACCGTGATCACGCCATCCCCGTCCCGATCCCAGGCACGGAATTCCTCAATCCGCGCTGGCGAACCCGTCGGCGCATACTCGGCTAACGTGACTTGACCATCCCCGTCCAAATCCCGTTCGATGAACCAGCGGGGAAGCCCCGCAGGCAACCGCCCACCAGAAACCGTGAAACGGCGACCCGCAACCGGTTCCTCGTCGTCCATCACGGGCGCCCCCGGCGGACCCTCCCAGACCTCCTCTTCCCCTATTGGCGCTAACTCCGAATCGGCGGCAAACTCCCCACCACGCAGCAACGACGGCAACCGGATCGCACCTTCCACCAAGGCCGGCATCAGCCGTATCCGACGGCGCGACCCATATTTCGACAAGTAGGCCGCCAAATCGTCCACCGTCAGGTAACCATCCCCCGAACGATCGGCAGATGCAGGTACCCCCTCCAGACGGGACCACTCCTCGGGGCTCAGTCTTCCATCCCCCGTGTTGTCGTACTGGGAAATCACATACCGCGCATATCGCAGCACCTTCATCGGCACCGGCACCGGCTCCGTGCCCTGAGCCCCCACTTCCGCAGTCGCCACGCACATCCCAATCACCATCGTCAATACGACCCAGGCCGCGTTTCGGCCGCCGATGCCTGGCAAGCGCCCGCTACGGCAACCATCGACCGCCCCACGCCAGACGTTGGTGAATCTCTGCACGGTGAATCTCTGCACCATGTTACTTGCTCCCATCCCATCTCGAAAAACCTTCGCTCTCTTTCCAGGATACCCGCAGGAAGCAAATCTTTCCAGCACAGCACGCTCCGCCTGAAAACCCGGCGTTAAGCGTGGCATCAAAAAAAACGGGGACCCAAACAGCCGTTGCCAGTTCGGTCCCCTCGCCAAAGACGGTCGCTTCTGTTCTACTATGCAAGATTGCGGAAGAGAGTTCCCTCGCGGGGATGGATGCTCACCCCGAAAAAGCCGAGGGCCTCGCTTCGTCTGCTTGTTCTTGTCCCAGCGAAAATCAAGGTTGTTCCTGACCGGTTTAGAAGGCGAGCCAACGTCATGGCAGCGAGCGAAGACCCCGCTGCTTCCGCCTCCCGAGGTGACGAAGCTGTGGAGACACGAATCGATCCCAGCGTGCCTGTGAGGGCGGTGTTCGGCGCCTTGTCCCATCAAGGCAAGATTCGCACCAACAACGAGGATCAATTTATCGTCATGCGTCGGACCCGCTCGCGGGAAATGCTGGCATCCAGTCTGACACGCGAGGCGATGGGTCACACTCGGGACGAAGGCTATGTGATGGTGGTGGCCGACGGTATGGGGGGGGCCGCGTTTGGAGAACTGGCCAGTGAACTGGCACTCCGCACCGCCTGGGAATTGGGGGCCCATGGTCTGATCTGGCCCCCCAAAATTAACGATCGCGAAGTCCAGCGGCTACTGCGGGATTCCGAATTGTGCGTCCAGCTGATGCACCAACTGCTGCAGCAACGTTCCCTGACCCACCCCGAAGTCGCCGGCATGGGAACCACCTTGACCGCCATCTATTCGATCGGTGTGGACGCTTTTGTGGTTCATGTGGGTGACTCACGAGCTTACCTGATTCGCGGCTCGGAGATCCGCCGGATCACGCGGGATCACACCCTGGCCCAACAGATGGTCGATGCGGGCGTCGAGGTTTCACGCACCGTGTCCTTCCAACACGTGCTGACCAATTGCTTGGGCGCCGACTCCGATCACGTGACCAGCGACATCCATCACGTCCAACTTCGCGACGGCGACCGACTCCTGCTGTGCACCGATGGACTCAGCGATCTGGTCGAGGACCACGAGATTCAGGCACGGGTCCAAGAGAGCGAGGAACCGCAGGCCGCCTGCCAGGGTCTGGTCGACTTGGCTCTGGAACGCGGCGGCCGGGACAATGTGACCGTCCTGTTGGCTCATTACCTTGTGGGGCAGGAGCCGGCAGCCGCGGCGGCCGATTGATGCGCCACTCCGGCGCGCCGTTGCGCGCCGGGTCGCGTTCCACCATCATCTCCTGCCACGGAAACGCTACGGCTGCCGCGGACTCAGTCGTTCCGGGGCACGATCCAGATGTTGCGGAACTGCAGGGGGTTGCCGTGTCCTTGCAGCTTCAAGGGGCCCGGGGTTCCTTCCGGATCCGAGCGATGCCCCCCGGTCGGCGAGTCGATCTCGACCTGATCGTGTACCAGCACGCCGTTCATCTTCAGGGTCAGCTCGGCGTTGCTGACTTTATTGCCTTCCGCGTCCCGAACGGCATTGGTGAACTCCGCCTCGTAGGTCTGCCAGGTGAGCGGTGGCAGGCACATGTTGACATCCGGATCCGCCTTGGTGTACACGCCGCCGCACTCGTTGTGCAGGCCTTCCAGACCGTACGAATCCAGCACCTGGACTTCATAGTGATCGACGAAGTACACCCCGCTGTTGCCGCGTCCCTGCCCCCGCGCATCCGGGCGGAAGGGCAGCATGAATTCCAAGTGCAGCGTAAAATTCTGGAATTTTTCCACGCTCAGGATGTCGCGCCCGTCGGTGTTCAGCAGCCCCGTCTCTTCGTCCAAGCGGCCGCCCCGCCAAGCATCTTTGTTGCTGCCGTCGAACAGCACCACGGCGCCTTCCGGCGGTTCCGCTCCCAGACTGGGTGCCTTGCGAACCACTTTCTTGAGTGCAAAACTCACGTCCTCGCCACCCTGGCCGGTCAGCGTCCGGCCGTCGCTGACCGCTTCATAGGGCTGGTGTCCCTGAGGCGGGAACTGGCGAGTGGCCGAGAACAGTTCGGGTTCCGGGGCCAGATAACGCCGATTCCCCTCCGCCGGCTCGAAAACGGCTCGCTCACCGTCCAGACGACCGTGCATCAAGCTGCGGTTCTGACCGTCCCAACCGTCCCCGGGCAGCCCTCCCGGGTAGATCACGGCGTGCAACGTGTCGGCTCCCAAAGCGATCACCTGACAGCCCAGCCGTTCACCACAGGCGGTCTCGCCCACATATTCCCCTTGAAAGGCAAAACTGGGCGGCAACGTGGGGTCTTCGGGACAGGTCCACACCGGGGTTCCCGTGGCCACCGCAGAAAACTGCAACATCAGGACCAACAGCACCAGCCCCGTAATGGGCAGCGTTGACCTGCAAAACGAATCGTGCCAGCTCTTCATGGTAAAAACACTCCTTTACTCGAATACGGATGACTTACACGCCCTTTCTGAAACCATAATTGCCCCGGCCCGCGGTTGCAACAGGAGCAGGCTTTGCACTCGGGCCTGGCAAATGGTAAACATACGGCTCGACAGAACCAAACGCGGAACCGCGGGAAATGCGATGTGGAAGCCATGGCAGCGACGGTGGCCGTCGCGGAAAATGTCCGATTCGGACTATCAGCAGGAGCGAGCCCGCATTCTGGGTAAGGCCCCTATTCCCTTATTTTGGCTGTTCGGGAAAACGGGCAGCGGCAAGACCTCGCTGATCCGCTACCTGACGGGTGCCGAGCAGGCGGAGATTGGGGACGGCTTTCAGCCGCAGACGCAGACGGCCTGCGAGTACGATTTCCCCGCCTCGGACGCCCCCTTGGTCCGTTTTCTGGATACCCGCGGGTTGGCCGAGGCACATTACGATCCCACCGTGGACCTGCAGGTGTTTGATCAGCAGGCTCACGTGATGATCGTGACGGCTCGCCTGCTGGATCACGCTTTGGCTCCGGTGATCGAACCGCTTCGCCGCATTTGCCGTTCCCGCCCCGAGCGCCCGGTGCTGCTGGTGCTGACGTGCCTGCATGAAGCCTATCCGGGCCGGCAACATCCGGTTCCCGACCCGTTTGCCGGTTGGGACAAGCTCACCTGTGAATCGAGCTTGCCTGCCGATCTGCCGCCGGAACTACTGCGGAGTCTCCAGCAGCAGCAGGCGCGTTTTTCCGGATTGGTGCACCAGATCGTCCCGGTGGACTTGACGCCTCCGGAGGAAGGTTTTGCCGAACCGGATTTTGGCGGGCCGCGTTTGCAAGCGGCGCTGCTGCAACAGCTGCCCGCGGCCTATCGCCAGACTCTGCTGTTGCTGCGGGACGGCATCCGTTCGCTCAGCGATTTGAACCAGCGGCGGGCTTTGCCGGTGGTGATGGCCTACAGCCTGATGGCGGCGACGGCTGCCGCCGTGCCTTTGCCCTGGGTGGACATCCCTCTGGTGACCGCTTTCCAGACCCATCTGGTGATCCGCCTGGCACGGCTCTACAAACAGCCGCTTGCCGCACGCATGTTCCTGGACCTGGCCGGTCCGATTGCCGGCCGCCTGTTGGTGCGTAAACTGGTACGCGGGGCGGCCAAGTTGATACCTTTTGTGGGAATCGCCGCCAATGCGGCTTTGGCCTATGCTCATACCTTCGCCATCGGCAAAGCTTCTTGCTGGTACTTTGGCCAGCTCCAGGCGGGCAACGCGCCGACTCCGGCGGAGCTGGAGAAGATCTGGCAGGCCGAGTTGAAGCAGGCTGCCGCCCATTGGAGTCGGCGTTCGGAGGAGAGTTCGTGAAGTTATGGCGTTTGCTTGTCATCGCCGTCCTGATCGCGGCGCCGGTGGTCGTGCTGGTCGTCGCGGGGATGGTGGCTCTGTGGCAGGTGGGACTGTACCTGTGGCTGTGGTGGCTGTTGCCGCTGTGCTGGTTGCCAGCCTGGTTGCTGGCCCGGGTGTGGCAGGCGCATTGGGTGGCTCCTTCGCCCGCGCTGGGCGGCCCGGCCAGCTATTGGACCCCGCGGGATGAGTCGGCTTGGCTATTGGTCCGTGCCGAACAGGATCGGGCCTTGGAAATCGCGCCGGACCAGCTGGTCGACCCGCATTTCTATCTGCAGAAGGCGATGCGTCTGGCCACCGCGATCGCCCGCCACTACCATCCTCACGCCCAGGACCCGATCGGGGCGCGCAGCGTGCTGGAAATCCTGGCCGTGGCCCAGCTGGCACTCGAGGATTCCCACCGTTGGGTTTCCGAATATGTGCCCGGCAGCCATCTGATCAGCATCGACCAATGGCGGCTGCTGGCCAAAGCCCCGCGCTGGTTGTCGCTGGCGGGCAATCTGGGCTGGGCCGTGTCGATCGCCGCGAATCCGCTGAATCTGGGACGCTACATGGCGCAACGGATGACCATGAACACGGGGGCACGCCAATTGCAAGAAAACGCGCTGGCTTGGTTCTACGCCATGTTCATCGGCCGGGCGGGGTTCTATTTGATCGAGATGAACAGCGGCCGTTTGAGGGGCGATCCCCGCGATTATCGCCGCGTGACGCGAGCCGAACTCGAACCCCCACCCGCCGCCCGGACATCCGCCGCGGCCACCCCGAAACCAACGCCCACCTCCCCGCTGCACCACGTGGTGATCGCCGTCATCGGACAGGTCAAAGCGGGCAAGTCCAGTGTGATCAATGCCCTGATCGGCCAGCATGCGGCCCACGTCGATTCGCTGCCCGCCACCGCCCAGGTCCAAGCCTACCGGCTGACCGAACAGGGCCGGGAACTGGTCCTGCTGGATACGCCCGGTTACGACGATGCCGGGGCGACCCGTCCGCAGCTGGACACCCTCCGCGACGTGCTGACCGGCGCCGACCTGGTCCTGCTGGTGCTGAAGGCGACCAGTCCGGCTCGTCAAGCCGATGTGGCGGTGCTGCGCGATCTGAACGCCCACCTGGCAGCACAACCGGAACGGAAACCGCCACCCGTGTTGGGCGTGCTGACCCATATCGATCACCTCAGCCCCATGCTCGAATGGGAACCACCCTACGATTGGACGCAACCCGTGGTCCGCAAAGAAGAGCAGATTCGCGATGCCGTCCAATATCAAGGCCAGCTGTTCGGTGACACGCTGGCCGGAATCGTGCCGGTGTGCAGCGACGTGGCCGGCCGCCGAACCTACGGGGTCGCCGAGTGGCTGTTGCCAGCGATTGTCGAACTGCTAGGAACGGCCCACGGCTGCGCCGTCTTACGCGTGCTCCGGGAACAGACCCAACGCGGCCAAGTCCGGCGGCTGTGGGCCCAATTGGCCAAAGCTGGCTGGCAGGCGCTGAAAGCCTGCCGAGGACCCTCCCGGACCGACAATCAACGGATGCCCTGAAATCAGCCCGGCTCCGTACGGCCTAATAGCCAATCCAAGGCCTCGGACGTCTGGTAAATCAAACCCTCCGGATGGTGCTGCCAGGGACGGAAGTACTCGAACGTCAGGTAACCGCGGTAACCGACCTGGTCCAACGCTTCCATCACCGCCGGCCAATTCGTCGTGCCGTCCAGCATCGGGCGGAACGTGTGCAGATTGAACTCCTGCACCCGCTTGTCCCACTCCTTGAAGTGAACATTCTTGATCCGCTTGCCCAGAATCGGAATCCAGTGTTCCGGGAACTGGTACTGCATGATGTTGCCCGTGTCGAAATGGATCTGGACGTGCGGGTTATCGAACACGTCGACAAAATCAACCATTTCCTGCGGGCTGAACAGGAAACCATTGGCAAAAATGTTCTCCATGTTCAAGTACACCCCCGCCTCCTCGGCCTGCGGCAGCAGCCGTCGCACTGCATCCACCGCCCGCTGGTAGCAAACATCGTTGGGCACCGGCTCGACATCTTCCAGCCACGGCACATACACCGCACCGGGCACGACCAGCAGATCCTCCGTGCCGACCAACTGCGCGGCCTGGATCATCTTGCCGGCCAGTTCCAACCCCTGCTGGCGGCGCTCAGGGTCCTGATGCGTCAGGCTGTAGGGCCAGAACAGGAACGAGCACACGCCGCTGATCGCGATCCCGACGTCGCGGGCCAGTTCGCCCACGGCCTGGATCTCTTCCGGCGTGGATTCCGCCGAGAATTCGCCTTCCAGGTTGAAATTGATCTCGACGCCGTCGAATCCGGCATCCTTCGCCAGTTGGAAACAGTCGCGTAGGGACATCACGTCGGGGTAAGGGAAAGCCCACAAATTGATGGACTTCTTCATGTCGTATTTTTTTGCCGGTCGCTGGGCGGCTTGCGGCGGGTGCGTCGTCGCCTCCGTGTCGTCGGCCAGGCCCTGCCGCCCGAGGAAGGCGGCACCAAAAGCGGCCGAATATGCCAGCAATTCGCGACGTCCCAAAGCAGACGCCTGCGGTTCTCGACGCGGTTTCTCGCCGGAGGTTGTCATGTCAGGGCTCCTATCTTGCTGAAGTCGGGCGACTGCAACAGCGTGCGCAGCGCAAAAGAAAACTTGCCTAATTTGCCGCCATAATTGCCGGCGCCCAGCGCCAGCACCTCGTCACCTGCCGCGGCTCGCAACGCGGCGACCATCGCCGCGGCCACAGCTTGCTCGCTCACTCCGTCCATGACCACTTCGTAAGCACAGTTCGCCTCGGGGTGCAATTGCGACGTCACCCGGCCCCGCAAACTGGGACAGTAGGCATCGGCCGTCGAAGCCACCAGTCCCTTGTAACGCGAACCGACTTTGCTGCCACTGCGGGCCACGCCGCCCGGAAAGGGCGTCATGACACCCGGAAGTCCGCCCACCGCCTCGACCGCCCGACGAGCGGCCGCCAAGCCCGAGGGCACATCGCGAGTCTGGATCACAATGTTCCCGCCCGCCACGCCACGACCGGTACCCAGCGACTCCTCCACCACAAACTCGCCATCCATCACCGGGATCCGCCAGTAACGCACGCCCGCCAGCAGCTTGCTCTTCTGATACCCGTCCCCAAAAAAACGCAAATGCTTGCCCAGCGGGATGCGACGCGACGATTCCCGCAAACCATCGTAAACCGCCGTGGTCGGGCAAGTCATCAGACACTGACCCACACGCACCGGAACCGCCTTGGCCAGCTTGTCGGTCGAAAAAGCGAACAACAGCACCGCGGCCCCCGGTCGGCCGTCCGGCGTCTGCTCCGGAGCCAGCCAACCTTCCAAGCCCGCCTCCGCATCGCAGGCGATGACCGAAGAACCATAACCCGTCACTTCCCGTACCGCCGCGTCCAGCCAATACGCGTCGTGGGCCGTGATCCACAGCCGCGTAAACGTCATCCCGAACGCCTCCGCAAAGGTGTCCTGAATCCACGTTGGTCCCAACTGCTCCACGCGTGCCCCTCTCCTCTGCCGACCAGCAACACCGCCACCGGACATTTACCAGCCCATCACCATGTTCGATTCGATGGCCTTCCGCGCATGCTCCAAATCCGTCCCCGTCTCGTGCATGAACAACCGGATCGCATGCACTTTGTCTCCCGCAGCCTTGGCCAAACAGTCCCGCGCTACGCCGCACGGATCAAAACTTCCCGTCATCCCCAACGCGCCCTTCGAAATCACCCACGTGTCTCGCGGCCGCTTCGTCATCCGTATCACCTGATCATGCGGATACGCGTTGCGAACCACCGTGGTGGCCGCATCCTCGTCCTCTGCCCAGGTGATGATGATGTGTGCGTCCGTTTCAACCTCAAACAATGGCATGGCGGGCTCCTTTCCGGCCGCGTTGTCACGCAGCCCGATCCGATCAAAAAAAACTCCAATAATCTGAAAACCGCTCGTTTGACTACTAAACACCACCCTATCGGATGGCGTAATGTGCCATGGATCGGTTGTTCCCCATTCGAATAAGGCTTAGCATGTCCCGACCTGGCCGCTTTTGCAAGCCGGGCTGGCAGAATCTTCCGCGGGCCAGCCGCGATCGCGCCACAACCTCCACCCCGGAACGGTTCCCCAGCGGGATGCCCCCCCCTCTCATTAACGACCCGGATCAGCGGGCGGAAATGGCGCGAGTGATCCTTGCCTTATGGAAAAATCGGAACGCCATTTCCGCTCCGTTGCATCGCTTGGTTCGTCAGGTTTCGGCGGTGGGTTCGTACTCGT
>SLMF01000431.1 GCA_007133715.1 Planctomycetaceae bacterium | reverse complement strand
TCGTTCGTGCCGTGGCCATCGTCTCGCGGCTCTCCGCAACGAATTCAGGCAACTCGTTCAGCATCCGCAGCAACCGCTCGCTCAACTCTTCATCGCCCAGCGTGCGGTCCACGGTCTGCATGGTGCGTTGCAGACCATCCAGTGCGGCTTCGGTTTTGTCCAGAATCCGAATGATTTGCCCGTCACTCGCATCAAGGGCCCCGTTCAGGCTGCGAGCCAAACTGGCCACCTCTTCGCCTGCCGTTTCGATTGAGGTAAACGCTGAGGCGATTGTACCCTCCAAATTTACTAGCACTCGCAAGGGATTGCTCGCCACAATTCCGTCGGTCAAAAAATCGCCGTCCGATAACGTCTCCGTCGCCCGCTGCTTCTCCTCAGCGTCCAAACGGCCAGTTTGGCTTACGTCAAAACGGGTCAGCAGTTCTTGCTTGGTACTGGGAACAAACTCCAACACCGCATCTCCCAACAGCGAACCGGAGCCGATGCGGCAGGTCTCGTTGCGACGCAAACGGTACTGCTGGTTAATACGAACTGTGACCAACACCCCGCCTTCGTCCAACAACTCGACCCCGGACACGCGTCCGATCAATACCCCACTCTTGCGGACTGGCGTGTCGATCGTGATCCCCGGAGCCTCGGGAAACTGGATGTGCAATACGTAGTGCGGTTGCAGCATGGTCGGCCAAGCACCGAACAGCATGATCAGCACCACGCTCACGATCGCCGCAACAACGACAACCACTCCGACTCGAAAACGTAAGACAGCGTCATCCATGGTTACACCACCACGTCCGTTCCCTCCAACTGCAGCTCCTTCAACCGTTCGCCGGCTTCACCCCGCACGAATTGCACCACCCGGCGGTCCTCACAACGTTCCAACTCGCTGGGCGGACCGTCAAAGATCAGCTGCGGCTCGTCGGGCTTTAAATGCGACAGCGGATACAGCATAACCACCCGATCTGCCACCCGCCGCACCGTGCGCATATCATGCGTGACAATAATGCTGGTCACCGGCTTATTACGTCGCGTCCGCAGCATCAGTTCGTTAATCACGTCACTCATGATCGGATCCAGCCCCGTTGTCGGCTCGTCGTACAGCATCAATTCGGGGTTCATAATCAAGGCTCGGGCCAGTCCCACCCGTTTACGCATCCCGCCGGACAGCTCCACCGGCTTTTTCGGGATCACGGTCTCGGGCAAACCGACTTCGATCAGCCGCGCCCGCACCTCGTCGGTAATCTCACGCCGCGAACCGTTGGTGTGCTGTCGAAGAGGAAACGCCACGTTTTGACCAATCGTCATGCTGTCGAACAGGGCCGCATTCTGGAACACGTAACCGCAACGAATCCGCTGCCGCGTCAGCTGCTGCTCGTTCAAATCGGCCAGGTTCTGACCATCGAACCAAACCTCGCCCTCCGTCGGGCGAATCAAACGGATGATCGATTTCAAAAGCACCGTCTTCCCACAACCACTCTCGCCGATCACCACAACCGTTTCGCCGCGGCGGATGGTCAGATTGATATCCCGCAACACGGGTTGATGGCCGAACCGCACATGCAAACCATGAACTTCTACCAGGTTCGCAGGAGAATCATTGCTATCAAGATGGGGGTGATTGCGAATCACGGGGCGCACCGCTTCAGAATAAGCTGGAACCCTCCGGCCGCAGCATGTAATGGATCGAATCCAGACTGATGCCTAAGAATAAGTCTAATGCCAAGATCAGCACAAAGGAATGCACGAAGGCCGCAGTCGCCGCTTTGCCCACCCCCTCCGCACCTGCCGCGCAGTTAAATCCGTGGTAGCAGCTGACCAACGCGATCGCCACTCCGAAAAACCAGCTCTTGAAGACGCCGACGAACAAGTCGAAACCGCCCACAAATTCCTGGGTGTTGTACAAATAGTGATGTTTGTCGATACCCAAAATGATGACACTGTAGAAGTAGCCACCCACCACTCCCGTGAAGATCGCCATGACCGTCAATGCGGGGATGAGTAAGATGAACGCCAGAAAGCGAGGAACGACCAGATACTGAATCGGATTGGCGCCCATGCTGGTCAGCGCATCGATCTGTTCGGTGACCCGCATGGTTCCCAATTCGGCAGCCATCGCGCTGCCCACACGCCCGGCGAGCATCGTGGCGGCCAGCACCGGGCCCAATTCGCGGGCCAGCGAAAGGTTGATCACCGCGCCCATGCGAGTTTCCAAGCGAAGCTGCTGGAATTGAAAGAAGCTTTGGACGGCCAAAACCATCCCGATGAACATCCCAGTCAACGCCACCACAGGGAGGCTCATTACCCCTACTTGGTATAATATTGGCAACAAGCTGCCCCGGCGTGGCCGCCGGGCAACCATCCACGTCAAGGTGGACCAAGAAAACAGAGCCAAATCGCCCGTGGTATCGATCCCGCGAACCGTCAGGTCGCCCCAGTCCCTGACCCAATCGACCAGGGCCTGCCCGAAGCGCGAGGCGGGCTCGGAAGAGGACATCGAGTTAGTGGGACTTGGGGACATCGATGTTTCGGCCGTCAGACAAAGCGGCCCACGGTAGTGGTAACGAAATCGGCAATCGAACAGTTCTGAGGATCGGCAGCTGCGATTGTACGACTTGAATAGAATTTGTCGATTGAAGAAACAAGGGCATCTGGAGAAAATTTGCGGGCGCACCGGGCCGGACGAGCAGTACAGGCAGGACAAGTAGGATGGGGCGGATGGACCACGCGGGCTATATGGGCCACACGGGCCACACAGACCACACAGGCCACACGGGCCACACGGGAAAGACGGGGCGGACAGAAAGGACAGGGCGGACAGGAAGGACAAGGACAGGGCGGACAGGAAGGACAGGGCGGACAGGAAGGACAGGGCGGACAGGGCGGACAGGGCGGACAGGGAGGACAGGGCGGAAGGGGCGGACGTTTCGGACCAGTCGGCGATGACGCGCTCGAACCGCCGACTTCCGCCTCGTAAGTACGGCGGGGGCGAACGCAAAGCCTGATAAAATATCGACCCCGCCTCACCGCTCGGCGCAGGTCTCCCGACCCCGCCGCCGCTCGGCGCGGGTCTCCCCCCACTGCTCGGCGCGGGTCTCCCGACCCCGCCGCTCGGCGAAGGTCTCACCCCGCCTCTCGGAGGGGGTCTCCCGACCCCGCCGCCGCTCGGCGCGGGTCTCACCCCACCGCTCG
>SLMF01000448.1 GCA_007133715.1 Planctomycetaceae bacterium | reverse complement strand
TCCCCCGTAGCGTGGTGCAAACCCTCCGCGGCGCGGGGTGTGGACAACGAACCAAGCGTCCGGGTCGCCTCGGCCCGATAGATCACGCTCGGATCCTCGACCACCGCCCGATTCAGCCGCACGGCCAACTGGTCCTGCTCGGCCATCGACATCCCCGGCACGTCCCGACGTAAGCCGTCCAATTCTTCTAAACGGGTGTACAGCGTGGGACCGTATTGCTCGTCGTCCAGCCATTGCCGGCGATACCACAACCGATACAACGGACCATCCACACAGCCGGTCAGGAAGGTCGGCGCCAGGACCAGCAGCGGCCACAGCCATGAGTACTTACCTGGAAATATCATCACGCCCTTATCTGCCTGGAAGCCAGTGGTTTGCGGTACCGAGCTGCATTGGGAGGAGTTCCCCCACCGATCCGGCGAAACGCCCGCCCAGTTGCTTGACGGGCGGCAGACTGTAGCAAAACACGCGGGTCGTGACCAGACGAGATTCCATCCCGCAGCAGCGGGGGGTGCAGGACAGGGTTTACATCAAAATTTTGGCGTTTTTCCACGGTTTTACGGCATTACCCTCCCGGCCCTTTTTGGGACGCTGTCCGCCTTCCTCTCTGCGGTCCGTTCGGCATCCTGGCCGATCTGTCGGTCGAACCGGGCCTTCAACACCGGTGCTCTGGATCGCTCGGCCAGGGATGTGGCCCCGCAATCCGCCGACATTCAATCATCAGCCCCCTTTCGTCGTCTCCAGATTCCCGCCGCTTTGCCCAGCGACGGACGACGACGCCACAAACCACCCCAATAGGTTAAATCCAGCCGCTTTTCGTGGCATATTAAAGTATGGGCCGTCTGTATCTCGGCCCGCACCTGCGCTCGTTGAGCCGCAGAGCATGATGACCATCAGATGAGGCTCGCAGCCCCGTGTTTCACGGACGTTGCGGGCCTTTTTCGTGCGCCCACGGCACGTAGCCGGGGTGCCTGTATTTCCACACGGTCGCTCCGGAGGGGGCGGCCCTTTTCGCTATCAGAGGAGGCGTCTCATGATCGCCAGGACCAAGTCGGCAACACGATCCTTGGTCTCCTGCGATGGCTCGAAGTGCGCAACCGTCTGCGGGGTTGTGCCGTCGGCGATGAAGTCGACGATTTCTTCGTGGGCGCGAATCATGGCAGAATTCTACGCTTTGCCAGAGGAACCAACAGGCCGCCGACCAAGCAACGGACCCCGCCACCTGCCTGCGGAACGAAACGTGGGATGCCATCTTTCAGGCTTGTCATGTGGATCCGCGAAACCGAGCCGTTGGAAACCTACTGGAAAAACAGAGGTGAAACCCAAAACGGCGAATGCAAATCCCATGCCAAATCCTAACAAACCCTGTCCTGCATCCAGCAGCGGGGCATTGACAGCCCCCGTCGCTTCCAGGAAAAAAGGGATACCTAACCCGGCCCGTGGCCGCAAGCCAAGATAGGTCGGGTCTCCGGGCCGACTGAGTCGGGCCGGAGTCCCAACCTCCAAAGATACGCGCGAAAAACGCCCCTCCGACACCCCAAAACGCTCACCAGCAACCAGCAGCGAGCCGTATCCGTGGAACCTTCCCGAGACTTGACACGTTATATCCGGCAGATACGTTACCCTCCCATAGGGGAAGACGGACAGCGACGATTGAGCGAATCTCGCGTGCTGGTCTGTGGCTGCGGGGCGCTGGGGTCCGTGCTGACCAACACCCTGGCCCGGGCGGGGGTCGGTCTGCTGCGGATCGTCGATCGGGATTTTCTCGAGCTGAGCAATCTGCAGCGACAGGTGCTGTACGACGAACAGGATGTGGCGGCCGGGTTGCCCAAAGCGGTGGCGGCCGAAGCGAAACTCCGCCAAATCAACTCGCAAATCGAGATCCAAGCCGTGGTCGCCGATGTCGATCCCACCAATATCGGTGAATTGGTCGACGGGATGGACCTGATCCTGGACGGCACGGATAACTTCGAGACGCGGTTCCTGTTGAATGACGCGGCCCTCAAATTCCGCATCCCATGGGTCTACGGGGGCTGCCTGGCCGCCGAAGGTCAGACCATGACCATCCTGCCGGGCGAAACCCCCTGCCTCCGCTGCTTGATGCAGGATGCCCCGCCGCCCGGTTCGACCCCCACCTGCGATACCGCGGGCATCCTCGGTCCGATCGTCAATATCGTGGCTTCGCTCCAAGCCTGTGAAGCCCTTAAGATACTGAGCGGCCACCCGGAAGCCGTCAGCCGGGCGCTCCAGGTGTTCGAATTGTGGGATAACCGTGTGCGGCAAGTCCAGCTGGCGTCGCTGAACGATCGACGGGATTGCCCGGCGTGCCAAGGTCGCGAGTTTCCGTGGCTCGACGGGACTCGCGGCAGCCATACCGCGGTGCTCTGCGGCCGAAACTCGGTCCAACTGAGCTATCCCGACCGGCACCCGCTCGATCTGGAACGCCTAGCCGAAACGCTCGAAAAGGTCGGCCGCGTCCGTCGCAACCGCTTTTTGTTGCGGTTCGACGTCGAAAAATACTGCCTCACCCTGTTTCCCGACGGACGGGCGATCATCGGGGGCACCGACGACGTGGGCGAAGCGCGCACGGTATACGCAAAATATGTGGGCACGTGACCGCTTGATCGGGCTTCCATTCGGCGGACTACTTGACGATCCGCGGAATACCGGTCAGGATGCGGTCAACGCGCAGCCCCTGGGAAAGGGAATCAGCCACGCGAACTTGAGACGACTCGGGAGCGAACAACATGACAGACAGGACAAGGGTCTATCTGGCGGTCGATTTAGGGGCATCCAGTGGCCGTGTGGTGGCCGGTTTGCTGCAGTCCGACCGGCTGCAGTTGCAGGAGGTCTACCGCTTCGAGAACGGTCCGGTGACGGTCTGCGGGCGGATGTACTGGGATCTGCTGGCCCAATGGGCCCATATTCAGCAGGGCTTGCGTGCCGCCGCCGCGGAATTCGGCCAGGGGATCGCCAGCGTGGGAGTCGACACGTGGGGTGTGGATTTCGGGTTGCTGGGACGCCACGATGAATTGCTGGGCAACCCGTACCATTATCGCGATCCGCGCACCTCCGGGGCGTTCGAGAAAGCGTTTGCCATCGTGCCCCGCGAAGAGATCTTCGCCGAAACCGGCCTGCAGTTCATGGAAATCAATACGCTCTACCAGCTGCTGGTGATGACCCAGCAGC
>SLMF01000724.1 GCA_007133715.1 Planctomycetaceae bacterium | reverse complement strand
TCAAAAGTGATATTTCGTTAATTGATTTGGGTTGTCATATATTATCCAGAAGAGCTTTTTGAAGAGGACATGCGACCCGAAAGGACTGATCGTGGTCCCTCGGGAGGACCGTCAAGAAACCGAGCCCGCGTGCCGGTCCTGTCCACCGCTCACCGGTCCAAGTTCCCGCTCCTGCCAAACGCCCTGGCCCCTGGCTCCGAAAAAATGGTTGCGCAGCAGTCAACGGAACCGCCTCGAACTCGTTCGCATCAGCGAGGGCCTCGCCAACCACTCGCTCGTCGCCCCATAGCCTCTCCCCCCAAAAGGCGAATATGAAACAAGAACGGCCAGTTCTTGCCGGTCACAAACATCCGCTCACCGGCCGCGTCCCAGGCAATCCCGTTCAACACCGCTTCGCGATCCGCCCGGTCCGGCCACAGCGAGCGGAGGTCAATCCAGCCGGTTACTTCGCCGGTCCGCGGGCAGATCCGGGCAATGTAGTCGCGATAGAAGATGTTGGCGTAGATCTCGCCCCGGATGTACTGCAGTTCGTTCAACTGATCCACCCGGCGGCCCCGGCTGTGGACCAGCAACCGCCGCTCGACCCGAAAAGTCTCCGGATGACGAAACTGCAGCGTGGCCGAACCATCGCTCATGATCAAATGCGTTCCGTCGTGGGTCAGTCCCCAGCCCTCGCCCGGGTAGCGAAAACGCCGTGATTCCTCGAATGTCTCGCGGTCATAGACGATCGCGACGCCCTCACGCCACGTCAATTGATAAATCCGATCACCCCAAATGGTGATCCCCTCGCCAAACAGGTCCCGTGTCAAGGGGTGGGATTGAATCACGCGGCCCGTCTCCAATTCGACTCGCCGTAACGTGGATTCGCCGTATTTTCCGGTGCTCTCGTAGAGGTGACCGCCTGCATAAACCAATCCCTGAGTGAACGCGGCCGGGTCGTGGGGATACGTTTGCACGATCTCGAATCCGTACACCGGCGGCCCTTGCTGAGACCACCACGCCCAGCCCGCGCCAACTGCCAAAACGACCAACAGCACTCCAACCGCCAAAAACCACCTCGCTCGAAGGCGTGACGCGGCCGCCCGTACTTCGGGTGTCACGGTGCCCGGTCGCATGCCGACTGCCCGCGACTCGCTCCTCACACGCCGCGATTCCCGATTCCTGCGACTAGTTCTCGGAGACGCCTTCATCACTCGCCTCCCGCTCCGAATGCTGTTCCGCCAACCGCTGGATCCGCTGGATCATCGAGTAGAACCCGTTGCTGCGGGAACGACTTAAATGCCGCCGCAGTTCAAGCCGATTAAAAATGCCTTCCAAATCCAACTGGCAAATCTGGTCCGCCGTGCGATCCGAGCATAGCATCACCAAGATCGCCACCAAGCCGCGGACAATTTGCGAGTCGCTGTCGGCCAAAAACCTCAGTGTGGGTGGCACACCACCCCTAACTTCTGGCACTAACCAGACGTTGCTTACGCAACCCTGGACTCGCGTTTCCTCCGTCTTCAATTCGTCCGGCATCGGGGTCAGCTCGTCGCCAAGCTCAATGATATACTGATACCGGTCCTGCCAGTCGGTGAGGAATTCAAAATCCTCCAATAGTTCATCCAAAGTCACTGTTTTCACTAACTTCGCCTCGCGGTCACGGACCATTCCGTGCGGGAACGGTGCCGTTGCCTTGTCTTGTGCAGGGTAATCATGTCAAAATGGTCCCGGCGGCTCCCGCCGCGACGTGCTTTCCGTCCGAAGGCACGGGTCCACGCGCGCCAACCGGGCGCTTCGCTCCTGTATTCTAAGCTCCTGATATGAAATGTGACACCGCGGTTTCCGCTCTCTCCCAACCCGCTGCGATCGGCTATTGTACCAATGTACATGCCGGGCCCGACCTGCTGGCCACCCGCGCCAATCTGGAACGCTTTGCACTGGCGGTCAAAGAACAGATCAGCGCTCAGACCCCCATGGGCATCGGGCTCTGGCTGTCGGCCGAAGCGGCGGACGATCTCCGCGAACAGGATCTGATCGAACCCTTCGCCCAGTGGCTGCGCGAAGTGGGATTGGTGCCGTTTACCTTGAATGGCTTCCCCTACGGTGATTTCCATCAGGAGGTCGTCAAATACGATGTCTACCAACCGGCCTGGAACGACCCCCTCCGCAGGGACTATACGCAAGTCCTGATCGAAATCCTCGACGGACTGCTGCCTCCCGGAATGGAAGGCAGTATCTCGACACTGCCACTCCAATGGGGAGGTCGATTTGCGGCCTCGCAAGAACGTGACGAAGCGGCCCACCATCTCCGACAAATCGCCCAGACTCTGGAAGAACTGGAACAACGTCAAGACCGCTTGATCTACGTGTGCCTCGAACCGGAACCCGGATGCCTGCTGCAATCCCGTGCCGATGTCGTTCGCTTTTTCGAAGAGCACTTGCAGGTGCCCGGCGAGCAGGACCGGATCCGGCGGTACATCCGCGTTTGCCACGATGTCTGCCACTCGGCGGTGATGTTCGAATCCCAACACGAAACCCTCGCACATTACGCACAGGCAGGTATCCTGGTCGGCAAGATCCAAGTGTCCTCGGCTGTGGTCCTGCGGCTGGACGAAATCCCTCGCACCGAACGGGCTACGGCGTTCGAGCAGCTGCGGCAGTTTGCGGGGGATCGTTACCTGCACCAAACAAACGTGCGTCTGCCGGGGCAGACGCCCGTGTTCTACGAAGACCTGCCGCTGGCTCTCAATTCGGTCAAGAACCCGGAAGATGCCGAGGGAGAATGGCGGATTCATTTCCACGTGCCAATCTACCTGGAACGCTTCGGAGCCCTCCAGACTTCGCAAGCCGATAACCTGGAATGCCTCCAGGCTGCTCACCAACTGGGCAAGCTGCCCCACTTGGAGGTGGAAACGTATGCCTGGGATTTGCTGCCTGCCGAGCTGAAGCGGGCCGTGTTGAGCGAGGGGATCGTCGACGAATTGCGCTGGTTGCACCAGCAGCTGGACTTGCTAGTGCCGCAAATCACAATTGACGTTACACAAAACCCATAAGAGGGAACCCAGTAGCTCGAACGATATTTACTCAATCGGTCCGTAGGTTGGGCATTCCTGCCCGACGATCCCCATGGTGGATCCGCAGTGAGGGATTCGTAATCAGTGCGACGTTCTTGTTGATGATCCTACGTCCGTCGGGCAGGAATTCCCAACCTACGG
>SLMF01000315.1 GCA_007133715.1 Planctomycetaceae bacterium | reverse complement strand
CACCTGATTATGCTATAGGAAACCTGCCGAGGCAATCCCTGGAATCCAGGCGGCAGGAAGGGCCGCGGCCGTTCGGTTTGCGCATGGCGTCGCGGCGCTCTTGCGAAACTGTACAATGGCCCGCTTAAAGGGGTAAAATCTTCATTTCCGCGAAGTGATCTGTCCAGCACGCCCAGCAGGATTCGAACCTGCGACCTGCGGATTAGAAGTCCGCTGCTCTATCCGGCTGAGCTATGGGCGCGAATGGGGGAATAGGAGGCAGATGGTTCGCTTAGAGTCTACCCGAAAGCTGCGATCTCGCAAACAGCGCGTTTTTGTCGGACGAACGGCGGGACGATTCGAGCCGGGTTCTCGACGGGGGCGGACCACTGCGACTGGGGGGACTTGTCAGCAGCAGCGCGGTTTCTAGGATAAGGAGATGAGCGTTTTTGCCGGGAAGCAACTTTCCTCACCCAGAATTCAAGGAGAAATCACGATGCGCACCCTGTTTGTATTGACTTTGACTGCTTTGTTGGGGATGGTGACCCACGTGAACACTTGGGCACACGAGCATGGCCCGCCTTTGGAGGGCAAGCGGGTTGCGATCATGGTCGCCGAGGGTTTTCAGGATGCCGAGGCCTTGGTGCCGATGGCCTATTTGATCAATCGGGGGGCTCAGGCCACGGTGATCGGTTTGGAGCCGGGCGAGGTCAAGGCCTACAACAGTGGGATCACGATGTGGATCGAGAAGGCCATTGAGGACGTTTCGGTCGACGATTTTGACGCTTTGGTTTTGCCGGGCGGTCGGGGACCGGCGGCTTTGCGGCAGAACGAAGCTGCGGTCGAGTTTGCCCGGGCGTTCTTCGAGACGGGCAAGGCCACGGCGGCGATTTGCCACGGGCCCCAGGTGCTGATCACGGCCGGCGTGTTGGACGGGAAGAAAGCGACGGGCTTTTCCCGGATCCGGGACGAGTTGGTCGAGGCCGGAGCCTTGTATGAGGACGTTTCCGTACTGCGGGACGGCCATTTGGTGACATCGCGCCTGCCGATGGATTTGGACGATTTCTGCAGCAACCTCCTGGATGTGATGCTCGGCAATTGACGTGGCGAGCGGGTAGTGAAGCAGCAGGGGCGCCGCCGGTTCTGCACCGGCAGGTGCCCTTTTTTGTGTGGATTTGTTACTCGCTGGGCGGGTTCTGGCAGTAGGACCCCAGCACGACCAGACGATCGGTTTTGCGTGCCAGGGAGGCCAAAGCCCGCTTGATACGCGCCTCTTCCGGATGGCCTTCCATCTCGACGAAAAACAGGTATTCCTGCTCCGTATTGGGCATGGGAAAGGATTCGATCCAGGTCAGGTTGATGCGGTGGCGTTTGAAGACGGCCGTCGCGTCGGCCAGTGAGCCGGGGGTATGAGCCAATTCCAGCATGACGGCCGTCTTGTCGCGGCCGGTGCGAGGAACCTCGTGGTCTCCGATCACGGCGAACCGGGTGACATTATGGGGGTTATCTTCGATTTTTTCGGCCAGCACGTTCAGTTCGTAGTTGACGGCTGCCTGGAGGCTGGCGATTGCCGCGGCCCCGGGTTTTTCGGCAGCCAGCTGGGCTGCCGCGGCGGTACTGGTCATCTCGACCAGCCGGGCGGTCGGCAGGTGTTTGGACAGCCATTCCCGGCACTGCGAGAGCGCCTGAGGCTTGCTGTACACCTCATGGATCTCGTTCCGCGCCCCCCTGCCCAGCAGGAAATGGTGGATTCGCAGTTGGACTTCCCCGCAAATCCGCACCGGCAGGCGGGTGAACATCCCCAGCGTGTCGACCACGCGGCCGTCGGTCGAGTTCTCGATCGGGACGATCCCGAAATCCACATGTCCCCGATTCAACTCCTCGAACACCGCGGCGATCGTGGCGACGGGAACCAATTCGGCGCTGCTGCCGAACCGTTCGATTGCCGCCAAGTGACTGTAGCTGTAGGTGGGTCCTAGATACGCCACACGAAGCTGTTTCACCAAGCTACGGGCACCGCTGAGCAATTCGCGGAGGACGGCTCGCACGCAGCGGGGGGGCAGCGGTCCGGCATGCGCCGCCATCGCGGCGTCGAGCAGTTCGTGTTCGAAGCGCAGATCGTGGAACGGTCCGCCGGTTGCCAATCGCCGCCGCGCCAGGGCTTCGCTGGTTTCCCCAAATTGGTTCAACAACCCCACCAGATCTCGCTGGACTTTCAGCAGCGAACGTTGCGTGGCGGGTGCGGAACCGGGGGAACGTTTCTTGGTGTTCGCCTTCTTCTTTCCCATCATACCCCTCTTCAGAGCACGGTGTGTCTTGCCAGTTACGAGGAGCGTGGGACGCTCCTCCGCACTGATTGGATGATACGATGCGGCGATTCGCAGGGAAAGCCAGTCGGGCGAGGAAAAATAGGGGTGACGATTCGATCTTGCGTGACGCCCGACGTGCCAAAATGGCAGACACGGGCTTCGGCATGCCCAGTTGCCGCGGGATCGGCAACAGACCGATCGTCGCAAATCGTTCATTTATAACATCTTGCGCATTCTGTGGCACAGCGAGCCGCGAATGGCACAGTCTTTGCAGGAGTGTGGGGAGACGGAAGCGCGTCAAGCAACCTGTCGGAGGCGGACCCGGCTCGGCACGGGCTCGGAATGCCGCAACCGCTGACCGCTGACAGACAGGCATCCACGGCGAAAAGAGAACATTCAAGCGAACGAAGGAGTAGCGAGCATGGCGCAAGGCGAGAAGATTATCGGGATCGATCTGGGTACGACCAATTCGGTGGTCGCCGTGATGGAGGGCTCGGATCCCAAGGTGATTCCCAATCCGGAGGGGAATCGCCTGACGTCCAGCGTCGTAGCTTTTACCTCGAAAGGTGAGGTTTTGGTCGGCGAACCGGCGCGGCGTCAGGCGGTCACCAACCCGCGGAACACGGTGTATTCGATCAAGCGTTTCATGGGCCGTCGGCACAACGAAGTGCAGAACGAAGAGAAGATGGTGCCTTACGGTGTTGTGGGGGGTGCGGATGACTATGTCAAGGTGGATGTGGATGGCAAGCAGTTCACGCCCCAGGAAATCTCCGCCAAGGTGCTTCGCAAGCTGAAAGAAGCCGCCGAATCGTACTTGGGGCATAAGGTGAACAAGGCCGTGATCACGGTCCCGGCCTACTTCAACGATGCCCAGCGGCAGGCCACGAAGGATGCGGGCCAGATTGCCGGT
>SLMF01000695.1 GCA_007133715.1 Planctomycetaceae bacterium | reverse complement strand
CGCCGAGCCGCCGCTGCCCGCCAAGCCGCCCCTCGCTCCGCTTCGCTCCGGAAAAAAACAAAACCGACCACTCCCGCTACCGGACAACGGGGAACCGCTGCTGCCGGACCAAGCTTGGCAGTCCACCACGCTCCAGCAGCGTCAACAGTGGCTGCTGCTGGCCTTTGCAGCGCTGGTGGGAGCCAGCTTGGCCGTCGGTCTGCTGGGTTTCCTGGCCGTGCAGATGTCGCGGCGCGAACGGCCGACGCCAACGCAGGTTGCCGCCCCCGACCCATCTCCTGAGCCGGACGATTCCGCTCCGTCGCCGCCCGACGATTCGGCATCCGACGCAAGGCAGGAGGTACAGGCAAACGACGAAGAAAAGAACGACCAAGAAGGAGAGATGGTTTCGGAAAACGAGGATAGGCAGGAAGCCGGGGACAATCAAGAAGAAGAGGGTATTCAGGATAAGCAGGCTGACCAGGAGGAAAGGGATGGCCAGGAACAGCAGCCAGACTCGGCGGATCCGACCGGGGCGGACGGGTTACCCCGGATCGACCAACAGCAGCCCGAGCTTGCCGACGCCCCGAGCGAACCGGACCCGGCCGAAGCCGCGGACGTCGAGACGCCGCCGAGTCAGGCGGACGGAACGGATTCGCCCGCAGCTCGTTCTCTGGCCGAAACGCTGGACGTGTTCGGCGACCTGATCGAAGACGCACCGTTCGAACCGGCTCACGAGACGCCCGCCGCGGAAGAGCCGGACCTGCCGACGGGGGCCCCGCGGGCCCGCAGTGCGATCCGCGTGCCGCAGCCCGAAACGCCCGCGATCGATATGGCCGCCCGGCTGGACGATCCCATCTCCGGGCTCCAATTGTCCGAAGTGCCGCTGCTGACCTTCGTCCGCTTCATGAGCCGGATGACAACGATCCCGATCAGCCTGGACCCGGACGCTTTGGCTCTGCTGCGTCGGGATGTCCGGACTCCGGTGACGGTGCAGTTGGTCGAGGGGCGCGTGCAGGAGGTGTTGGAAAACGCCCTGCGACCCTTGGGTTTGGCTCCGATCCGTGTCGGCGACCAACTGCTGGTGACCCGGCCGTCGCCCGCCGCGGGCCCCGTGCGACTCCACCGCCATCCCGTCCAGGATCTGGTGGGCGAAGACCCGCAGCAGATCGAGCAGTTGGCCGACTGGATCCTCCGCTTCGTCGCGCCGGAATCCTGGGAAACCGCGGGCGGCACGGGCCGCTTGGAAACCGACCCGCCGTACCTCGAAATCCACCAGCAGGACACCCTCCTGTTTCGCGTCCTGCTGTTTTGCGAACGGTTGCGAGTGGCCCGAGAACTGCCGCGGACTACCACGCTGGATCCCGAACTCTGCCGCCTCGAGCCGCGAGTTGACCGGGCGCAACAGCGGTTACAGCAACCGCTGCACCTGGTTCAACGGGCTCCGGAACGGATGCTGGAACTCCTGGAACAGATCACCGCCCAGACGGACCTGCAGATCCTGGTCGACTGGTCCGCCCTGGCGGAAATCGGTTGGACGCCCGCAGCGGAGATGACGTTCCAGGCGGACGGGCAACCGCTGGGCGAGATCCTGGCCGAAATGCTCCAGCCGCTGGGCTTGACCTACCGCGTGCTGGATGCCGCCACGATCCAGATCACCACGCCGGAAGCCGTGTATCGCCAGTGGGATGTCGAGTTTTACCGCTGGGAGGCGCAACCGGGGGCTGCGGAGCACGATGGCGACCGTTTGTCAGCTCTCCGCGAGGCGCTCGAAGTGCAAGGTTTAACGCCGGGGGAATTCGCCTTGGAAGTCGAACCGGTCAGCCAATCGCTGATCGCCGCTCTGCCGCAGCCGTATCATCGCTGGTTGCAAGCCTGGCTGGCGGACGATTCGCAGCCGCCACCCTGATGGCATGGCGTCGGAAGATTGTTAGAATGGAGGGTGGCGTGTTTGTGCTCCAACCCCGTTTCCCCCACCCTCGGGAATCGGGCGCGGATTACGAAGGGGCACTCGCGGGGGGACGCAATGCGCTCAAGAACGCCTGCTTCCCAACTCGCCAACCCCCCCCGCTGTTGCCCCAAGGTCGTTTGAGGGACAAGGAGCCTGCATCATGAACTGGTTGCCCCGTCGTACCGTGTTGGTGCCCGTCGATTTCTCCGACGACTCGTTCGCAGCCATCGACGTGGCCCTGGAGCTGGCCGGTGACCCCTCCCAAGTCCACATTTTCCACGTGCTGCCGGAACCCCATGTCCTGGAACCCGAGGTCCAGTGGCAAATGATTGACAGCGAAAACCGCCGCCGTCACGCCATCGAAGCCCTCCGCAGTCGACTGGCCAACGACAAAAAGTACCAAGACCTCCTCATCGAAATCGACTTCGGAAACCCCGGCTACCGGATCGCCGAATACGCTGAACAAATCCAAGCCGACCTGATCGTGATGCCCTCCCACGGACGTTCCGGCTTCGAACGGATCCTCCTGGGATCGGTCGCCGAACGCGTTACCCGGCTTTGCCATTGCCCCATCCTGGTGCTCCGTAATCCGAATTAGAACGAGGAACGATCACGATGAGCACCCGCACCATCGGACGGCCTATGGAAATCCTGCTGGTCGAAGACAGCTTGTTGGATGCCCGCTTAACGATCAACGCCCTGAAAAAAGGCACCCTGCAGCATCGGCTGACACTGTTCCTGGACGGGCAGGAAGCCATGGAGTTCTTGACGCGGCAAGGCCGATTCGCACAGGCTCCCCTGCCCGACCTGATCCTGCTGGACCTGCTTCTGCCTAAATTGGGCGGAATCGAGGTCTTGAGTCAGGTCAAATCACAGCCCGAGTTGAAAGACATCCCCATCGTGATCTTGACGGCTGCCGAAGACGAAGACCTGCGCCAGGAAGTCGAATCGTACGGCGTCGAGCATTTCATTCGCAAACCCGTGAATTTCCACAACTTTCTGCAAGTCGTCCTTGACCTGAAAAACCACTGGCATCAAGACCTGATTCTACCCTGGCCCGAGTGACACCCAGCCCGATGCCCGATACGCTCGGCAGTAGGTTTCTTAGTTCTCAGTTCGTGGTTGTGACTTCGTGAAATCATACGGCGGTCTTGATGGCCGGCGGCTAGAATGACCGGACTGGGAATCTTGCATGCATAACTACGAACATCGCTCGGCGCGGGTCTCCCGACCCCGCGATCGCTCGTCGCGGGTCTCCCGACCCCGCGATCG
>SLMF01000444.1 GCA_007133715.1 Planctomycetaceae bacterium | reverse complement strand
GCGGTGGGAAAATCATACGCCGTCAAAACGCTGATCCTCTGCCCGGCCTCCTTCATGGCACGGAACTTCGGTACCGTGATCGGTGGGGGCAGAGCGGCTGACGCAGGTGTCGGCGCAGGTGTTGAAGTAGATGCGTTCATGCCATCATTGTGCCCACGAACGTCGGCGGTGACAAGCCAGCACCGGCGGTTGAGGAACTCGCAACGCCCCGCATTCCACGAAACAACACGAGCCGAAAATCCTGACGGGACTCACGGCTCGAAAAAAAAAGAGGTCTTCCGCCAGATCAAACGCCTTACGCGGAATCGCCTTCGCCAGGACTGGCAACCTCGCCCTGTTCCTGAGGCACCTGCGCATCGCCCGAGTGCAGGGCCAAAGTGAATTCGTTACTACCCTCGGTGACCGTGACTTCGAAACCCGAAGTGGTGGGCAGTAGGTACTGCTCGGGCACCAGCGGTTGGGGTTCGTCCAGTTTCCCTTCGGCCAAAAGTTTCTCGTATAGTTCGACGTACTCGGTCGAGTGGGTATCTTCAATCGCTGCCAATTCGGGCGGCATGCCGGCTTCGGTGAACTTGCGCACGCTCACGCGATAGTCACCGGCGACCACGCCCTCGTATTCGGCCAGGGTGCGCATCGGGCACTGGCCCGCGGTATCGGTGATCCCGGTCGCCAGCCAGCGTCCGCCATCGGCGGGCGAGAACGACACGGTCGCGTCAGCCAACGGCTGGCCATCCAAGGTCACGGTGACCTGGGTCGGGTGCAACGGCGGGAAATCGGCGGGTACATCCGGCCCACAACCGACCAGCGTCCCCATCAAGAGGGGAAAGACAAAACATACGGCCAAACGGGTTCGCATCAGAGGGTCCTTACCAATACTCGACATCAATCCAAAAAAACGGGGGAATCGGTGCCAGGCGAGTTTGCCCGCACCGGGCTGTCAATTCGCAACGGTCTTAGAAGTTCACCAACTCGCCCCCGGCCCGCGTTCCCAAAGCGCCCCAGACGCCGTAAGGGCTGGGCAAGCCAGAACCCCCGGAAGGCTGGGGTGCCGAGAGGTTGCCGGCATCGATGTCATTCGAGATGAAATGCACCGAGCCGTCAACGAAACCCACGTTGACACCCCCGGGATGGAAACTGGTCGGCGAATACAGTCCCCAACTCCAGTGGTCGCTGTTGTTGTGGCAACTGGGCGAGTTCGGCGGCAGAACCGTGGTAAAGGCGTTGAACACCGTGGCCCCATCGCCCCAACGCCGTCCCCGCTCACCTGTCCACAGGGTCACTCCGCTGGCATAACGGTTACCGGGGGCTCGGAGCACCAGGCAACTGCCACCCGGATCATCGGTCAATCCGCCCACGTTCCGAGCGATCGCGCCCTGGATGCGGTTGTCTCCCACACCCACCACCGATTCGCTGATCGCGATCGTGTTGCTGGTCCCGTCCGAAATATCCGCCATGCGGCGGAAATGCCGGGCACCGAACACCCCCCGCGTTTCGCCATTCATGTTGTTGTTCATCGTGTCGCCCGCACACACATGGTAGTTGGTAATCCCGCGACCCCCGTGGCGGAATTTGTTGTCCGAGGGGCAAACCAAATTGCCGATCTGAGCGTTGGCGGGACTGTCGCCCCCCGACCACGCCACATGATTCCAACCGGGGCTACGGGATTCCCAGTCGGTGTAGATCGCATCCTCTTCGATGAACGGAGCGAGCATCACCAACCAACCCAAGCGGTAACCCTGGCTGCCGTTCTCCGAGCCTCCCTGCCGCTGGGCCGGAAAACAACCATGCGTGTCGTGGTAGTTTTGTAACCCCAACAGCAACTGCTTCGTCTGGTTCCCACACTGCATCCGACGCGCCGCTTCCCGCGCCGCCTGGATCGCCGGCAATAACAACGCCACCAAGATGCCAATAATGGCAATCACCACCAACAGTTCCACCAACGTGAAACCACGAGACTTCTTCAACATCGCTACTCTCCGATTATTATGTTGAGCGAAATGAGACCGAACGAGAATCGCTACCAATACGCTGCAAAACGGGGCAACTCTTGATTGATACGAACTCGCCTTCTTTGCAATTCTCCGTAAATACCGTCAAACGAACCCCACTGAGAAACGCTGCCAGACCAGCTGAAGGCACTGCTTCCGGAACGTCGCTCGCAGCCCAAATGACGGGCCCCAGCAGTCACCTACCTTGCCATTTACCGCCGGGGCGCAAGGGTGCGATGTCACCACGAAATCGCATCCACGAAATCTTCGGGAACCGAGCTTCCTCACCGGGGGGGGTATTCCGAGTTCGCTGTCCACGAACCGGGGCGAGGTTGCCCTCGAGACCAAAGGTCAGATCGGCTGGCAAATGACCGGCGTGGCGGTCACAGGTGGGAACGAATTATGTCAGTTTAGCGACCTGCTCACGTGTTGTCAACCAAGTTGGCTCCATGTCGGAGCCGGTCGCGTTGTACGGAATTGCTTTCTATTTAAGGCTTTGAATGAGGGGTAAAAATCGGCTTCCCCGCCGAGCCGGTCGAAATTCTCTGGAATTTTGCAGCTTGGCACCCAAAAGAGAACGCCCCGCGCATCGCCGCCACCAAGCCGCTCTTTGCCTGGGATGAACTGGAAGACAGTCCGACCCTGAAGACGATCATGGTGCTTCGTGCTTCGTGCTCGATTTCATCCCGTTGGCCAAAGGCCACCCACACCCTGATGTGTTAGATCGGTGCGGGGAACCGCTTCGCGGTTGGGAGTCGGTGATGAAACCGCGGATCCGGGAAGCGACCGGGTGCCTTACGCCGAAGGCGTTGCAGAATATAGCCCAGGGTCGCGACAGCGCACCCTGGGGACTCACAAGAGATTGATCGGGTCGACATCGACCACCCATTGTACCGGCTCGGGCGTTTTTGCGGTGTCGGTCACTTGGCGTAAGATGCGGCGGAGGAGTTCCGGTTGCGGTGCCTGCAACAGGGTGTGAAAGCGGAATTTGCCGTGCAGTTTGGCCAGGGGAGCGGGTGCCGGTCCCAGGATCCGCACGTCCGCTTGGCACTCCTCGACGGCCGAGCGGAGCCCCGCCGTGATTTGCTCGGCAAACGCTTCCGCTTCCGTCTCGGAAGGGCTGCGGACGATCAGCCGGGCCATGGTTTCATAGGGTGGGTAACGGAATTGGGCTCGGGTGGGTAGCTCCTGGGCGGCAAAGCGCTGGTAATCGTGCCGTGCGGCCGC
>SLMF01000150.1 GCA_007133715.1 Planctomycetaceae bacterium | reverse complement strand
TGATGTTCAAACCGGTACCGAGTCAGACCGATTTTCCTGCGTTGGAAGCCGACGTGCTGGCTTTCTGGAAGTCGCAGCAGATTTACGAGCGCTCGCTGGAACGCCGCGCGGATGCTCCCCGCTTTGTATTTTATGAAGGTCCGCCCACGGCGAACGGCCTGCCCCACCCGGGGCATTGCCTGACCCGAGCGATCAAGGACCTGTTTCCCCGCTACCGCACGATGCGCGGCTATCGTTGCGAGCGCAAAGCGGGCTGGGATACGCACGGGTTGCCGGTCGAGGTCGAGGTTTGTAAAGAATTGGGGATCCACGCGAAGGAGGAGATCGAAGCCTACGGGATCGAGCCCTTCATCCACAAGTGCCAGGCCAGTGTCTGGCGATACATGCGCGAGTGGGAGCGGTTGACCGAGCGGCTGGGGTTCTGGATCCGTTTGGACCAGGCGTACGTGACTTACCAGCAAGCCTATGTGGAAAGTGTCTGGTGGTCGCTGAAGAATCTGTTCGATCGGGGGCTGCTGTACCGCGGCCATAAGATCGTCTGGTGGTGGGCTCAGGGCGGTACGGCGCTCAGCAGCGGCGAGGTGGGTCAGGGTTATCGCGAGGTGGATGACCCCAGCGTTTTCGTGCGGCTGCCGCTGGTGGATGATCCGCAGACATCGCTGTTGGTCTGGACGACCACGCCCTGGACCTTGCCCAGCAATCAGTTTGCCGCGGTGCATCCGGATTTGAACTATGTCACTGTGCGGGACCCGCAAACCGACCAGCGGCTGATCTTGGCAGAAGGTTTGCTGCCGACGATCGCGCGCAGCGTGCAGCGTGACCTGCCGGTGGAAACAGTCTGCCGGGGCAGCGAGCTGGTGGGGCGTCGCTATGTGCCGCCGTTTGACGATTACTACCAGAAGGACGGAGACCGGCAAGCCGAGTTGGTGGCCGGTGGCCGCGAGCATGTGGCGTGGCGCGTGCTGGCTGCCGATTTCGTCACCCTGGACAGTGGCACCGGCGTGGTGCATCTGGCACCGGCTTTTGGCGAAGTGGACTACGACGTTTTGTGTGACGAACAGACCCGGTTCGTCGGGGACGGCCTGCCCCCGCTGATCTGTGCGGTCGGCCCGGACGGTCGTTTCACGGCGGAAGCGCCGGATTACCAAGGCCGCTGGGTCAAAGAGGCCGATCGGGACATCAACCGCTCCTTGCGCGAACGGGGCTTGCTGTACCATCTGGAACAGTACCGTCACGAATACCCGTTTTGCTGGCGGGCCGAACAGGACCCGTTGATTCAGTATCCGCGGGAGAGTTGGTTCATCCGCACCACGCAGTTCAAGGAACAGATGCTGGCGAACAACCAGCGAGTCAACTGGCTGCCGGACCACATTCGGGGCGGCCGCTTCGGCAATTTCCTGGAAACCAATGTCGACTGGGCCCTCTCGCGCGAGCGGTACTGGGGCACGCCCCTGCCGATCTGGGTCTGTGACCAGACGGGTCAGATGGAAGCGATCGCCAGTTATGAGGAGTTATTGGCCAAGCCGGGGGCGGCGGGAACCGAGGTTTGGGAGTCGGCCCGCGACTCGCATCCAGACTTGCCCGAGGATCTGAAGGTTCACAAGCCCTACATCGACGCGGTGACCTACGATTCGCCCTTCGCCTCGGGCGGGCGGATGCGACGTGTTACGGAAGTCATCGACTGCTGGTACGATTCGGGCGCGATGCCGTTCGCCCAGTGGGGGTATCCCCACCGCGGCCGGGAGGAATTCGAATCGCAGTTCCCCGCCGATTTCATCAGCGAAGCGATCGACCAGACCCGCGGCTGGTTCTACAGCCTGCTGGCGATCAGCACGCTGCTGTTCGGCGATGACGAACCCGCCGGACCCGACGCCGATCCGCACCCCTTTCCCCACCCCTTTCAGACCTGCATCGTGTTGGGATTGATGCTGGCCGAATGGTGGGAGAGCAGCGACGGGCGGCAGCGGTTTTTGAGTGAAAGCGAAGCCAAGGAGCTGTGCCAGGGACGGGTGGTGCGCAAGGTGGGCAAGATGTCCAAGCAGCTGCGCAACTACCGCAGCCCGCAGGAGATCTTTGATGCCTACGGGGCCGACGCCCTGCGGTGGTACTTCTTCGCTCAACAGCCGCCCTGGAATTCGATCATCTACAGCGAGAAAGCGATCAAGGAGAGCATTCCCGAGTTCCTCTTGCGGCTGTGGAACGTGTACAGTTTTTTCGTGATCTACGCCAATATCGACGGTTTTGACCCGGCCGAACGGCTCGACGGCCCTGCCGGTTTTCTGGGAGCGGAGGTGCTGGCCGGAGCCCGCGGGTATCGCCCCCCGGCGGAGCGGAGTGAACTGGACCGCTGGCTCCTCAGCGAACTGAACCGCACGGTGGCGGCAGTCTGCCAGCGGATGGATGCCTACGACAATTACGCCGCCTGCAAACTGCTGAGCGCCTTTGTCGACGGCTTGAGCAACTGGTACGTGCGCCGCAGTCGCGAGCGGTTCTGGGCGGCCGATAAGGATTCGGCCGACAAACTGGACGCCTACTGGACGCTGTACCATTGCCTGTTGACGACTGCCAAATTGGTGGCTCCCTTCACGCCCTTTGTGGCGGAGAGTTTGTGGCAGAATCTGGCGGGCGTGTTTGGCGAGCGGGCCGAGGTCAGTGTCCATCTGTGCGATTACCCGTCTGCGGAGACCGCCGCGATCGACCCGCGTCTGTCCGAACAGATGCGGCTGTTGCGCGAGATCGCTTCGGCCGGTTTGCGGGTCCGTATGGAGAACCGCTTGAAGGTCCGCCAGCCGCTGTCCAAAGTCGAGGTGATTCTGGCCGATCGCCAGCATCAAACGTGGCTGCGCCGCCACGATGCCCTGCTGCGTGAAGAGCTGAATGTCAAACAGGTCGAATACACCGAGCAGGCGGATCAATACATTACCTATCAGATCCAACCGAACTTCAAACGCCTGGGTCCCCGGGTCGGCCGCTTGATGCCCCAGTTGAAGCAGACGCTGATGGCTGCCGAGGGGTCCCGGCTGCTGGCCCAACTGAACCGCGACGGGCAGGTGCGGTTGGACGTGGGCGATCAGCAGGTGGCTTTGGACGCCGAAGATATCCAGGTGCGATTGCAGGCCAAAGAGGGCTGGGCGGCGGCGCAAGGCGAGCAGTGTGTGGTGGTCTTGAATACCGAGCTGACGCCGGCTTTGATTCGCGAAGGTCTGGCCCGAGATCTGG
>SLMF01000184.1 GCA_007133715.1 Planctomycetaceae bacterium | reverse complement strand
AGTTGCCTTGCCAATTCTGTGGCAATCCCAAAGCCGGACTATTCTGGCTGCGGCGGACCAGCAGCAGGCGGTCGAAGTCCAGCAAGGGGTTGGCAGCCATCACTTGCTGGTCGATCCGGAAGGCCTGAAGATAAATGTCGGCCAGGGCCTCGGCCGCGTCCACGTCCCGCAGCCCGGCGAACTCGGGCAGCCGGTCACGCAGTCGCTGTGCCTGCTGTTGCAGGTCTGCCAGGTAATCGGACGGAACCTCAGCCTGGTGACGAAAATCCGCGATCAAGGCCAGGGCATGCTCGAGCAGCGTGTCGCTCTTCTCCGGGCACAGATTCAGGATCTCGCTTTCCGGCGTGCCATCCGGCCGGGACCAGCTCAATTCGGCCAGCCAGGGCGAACTGGCGACGGTGGCCGTGCGGTGCAGCAATTCGTTATGGTCCGGCGGTCCGACGTAACGGCCGATCTCTGCGGGCATGACCCGCGTTGTCAATTCCGGACTGCCCGCCTGCAAAGCGCGGACCAGCAGGTGCTGCACGCGGTCCGGCACGTCCCGGTCCGACTCCTCGACCGCCGCCCGAGCTGCCGCGCGCTGCAGACGCCAACCGTCGGGAAAAGGCGTCTCGGATTCCAGCCGCAGGGCGACCAGATGGGGGAAAGGGCCATCCCGCACCAGTCGCAAGGTATGCACCCCGGCATCGATTTCGAACGCGACCTGCGATTCCCAACGCGCCTGCGAAGTCTGCCATGATCCGGTCACACCCGCCAGCCCCTGATGGATCCGCTGGTTGTTCAAGTAGATGTCCACCGGCCGAGCGCCCGCGGCGGTGTACATCGCGACCAGTTGAAACGTACCGGATACGGGGAACTCCAAATCGTACTCGACCTGGTTCGGCAGCGGGCCCGCGTTCCAGATACAGGCGAAGCGATCCGCATAGGCCTGCCCCACGCGACTGACCCGCACGTTTCCCCGGTCGAACCAATCTGCTCGGATCGTGAAGCTGTCGGCGGGCTCTGCCCGCACCCAAGCCGATCCGGCAAACAGGCTGACTACCACCATCCACAGGGCCCCAAAACGTGGCATAATCAACTCCTCGACGGTGAAAACTGTCGGCAAAGCCCCCCGCGCGGCACGTGGCGAACCGCGCCGTCCGGAGTCGAGTTTACCACACCGGCACGGCTGTAACACCACCGGGTGCCTGGCTCGGAGACGGCGTCGGAGTTGGCCGGGTTGTCGAGACGTCCTCGGTCGGGCGGGAGTGTGGGTCCGATCAGGAGTTGGGCGACGGGCAGCGTTGAGCCGCACGGAGTTTGGCGCTGCGGCTGCGGGGGTTGCGGGCCACTTCGGCAGCCGTCGGGCGGACCGGTTTGCGGGTCAGGTTTCCCAGCCGGGGGTCTTGGCGAAAGGCCTGTTTCACCGGGCGGTCTTCCAGCGAGTGGAAGGCGATGATGACCAGTCGGCCGCCGGGTCGGAGCAGGTCCGGCAGTTCGGCCAGCGCGTGGTTCAGCGAGTCGATTTCGCCGTTGACGGCAATCCGCAGGGCTTGGAACGTGCGGGTGGCCGGGTCGATGCGGTGACCGCGACTGCGGGGCACACAACGCCGCACCAAATCGGCCAGCTGGCCCGAGGTGCGGATCGGCTGTTGCCGCCGGGTGTGCACGATCCGTCGCGCGATGCGGCGGCTGAACCGCTCCTGGCCAAACTGGTACAGCACATCGGCCACAGTCCGTTCATTCCAGCGGGCCAGCAGAGCCCAGGCCGGTTCGCCGCGAGTCGGATCGAAACGCAGGTCCAGCGGTCCGTCCTGTTCGAAACTGAAACCGCGGCGGGGGTCCGCCAACTGATCGCTGGACAGTCCCAGGTCCAGCACGATCCCATCGACGGCGGTCAGTTCGACGTCCGCCAGGACTTGGCCCAGTTCCGCATAATTTGCTTGGAATACCGACACCTGCGGGTGGGTATCGATCAGCGGGCCGGCGGCCCGGATCACCGCCGGGTCCCGGTCCAAGCCGATCACGCGGCCCGCCCGGCCCACCTGCTGGGCCAGCAGCCGGGCGTGGCCACCGCCGCCCAGCGTGCCGTCGACCAGCACGCTGCCGGGCCGGGGCGCCAGCCACGCCAGCACTTCGTCGGCAAGGACCGGAATGTGACTGCTGGACGTCATCTTGATAACTCGTCAAAGCAGGCGGGAGGGCGGCTTGACAGACACGGGTTCCGCCAGCTTGCCGGAGTGCAACTCACGGGGCACGAGCTTCCCAGCGTACCTGCCGTTCGCTCCGCGCGAACTGCACCGCCGCTTGCAAAGTCGTATCGCCCGGTTCCAGCGTTTCCTCGCCGATCGGTCGCAGGGCCGTCTGGACGATCAGGTCGGGCGCCACCCCGCGGGTGCTGATCGCGCGCCCGTTGGGCGAGTAGAATCGGGCGGTGGTCAAGCGGACACCCATGCCGCCGGTATCCAGTGTCCAGATCCCCTGCACGGAGCCTTTGCCGTAGCTGCGTTGGCCGATCACCGTGCCGCGGCGATGGTCGCGGATGGCGCTGGCAAAGATCTCGCTGGCGCTGGCCGTCTCGCGATCGATCAACACCAGCAGGGGCACCTGCCAGGTGCCCGTGGCATGGGCGCGGTAATCAAAGTCTTCATGCGAGCTGCGGCCGCGGGTGGAAACGATCGTACCGGAACTGACGAATTTGTCAGCCACTTCGACCGCCGCACTCAGCAAGCCGCCCGGATTGCCGCGGAGGTCCAGGATCAGGATGCGCATGCCCTGGTCGTGCAGGGAGTGCAACGCCTCTTCCAGATCGCGACTGGTGCTCCGCTGGAAGTTATTCAATTTGACATAGGCGATGCCGTGTTCCTGGTCGGTCAACCGGGACTCCTGCAGGCTGGGCACGTCGATGCGGCGGCGGACCAAACGCACCTGGCGAAAACTCCCGTCCGGGGCGAGCAACTTCAACTCGGTGGAACTGCCTTCTACCCCTTTCAGCCAATCGGCAGCTTCGTCGGTCGACACGCTGTCGGTGGATCGGCCGTCGATTTCGACAATCCGATCACCCGTCCGCAGGCCCGCTTGCTCCGCCGGGCTTCCGGCGATCACGCCCACGACATCCAGGGACTGACGTTGCGTCTGCAGCTCGATCCCCAAGCCCACGAAATTCCCGGCGATCTGGTTAAAGGTATCTTCCAGTTGGCCGCGGGTGAGGAAGGTCGAGTACAGATCGAGAGAGCTGGT
>SLMF01000309.1 GCA_007133715.1 Planctomycetaceae bacterium | reverse complement strand
GGGACGCGGTCGGCGGCAAGGAGCGGGCTCAAGAGGTGAATCGCCAGATTGCCCCCTATGTGGATGTGATGCTGGGCAACGAAGAAGATTTCACGGCCTGCTTGGGATTCCAGGTCGAGGGTCTGGACGAGAATCTGTCCCAGTTGGAGACAGCCAAGTTCGAACAGATGATCGAGGCGGCTGTGGCGGCTTATCCGAATTTCAAGGTCACCGCCACCACCCTCCGTACGGTGAAATCCGCTACCGTCAATGACTGGGGTGCGATCTGCTGGGCGGAGGGAAAATTCCATCAGGCCACCTTCCGCCCCAATCTGGAGATCCTGGACCGGGTCGGCGGCGGTGATTCCTTCGCCTCCGGTTTGATCTACGCACTGCTCACCGACGACGATCCGGCTCGAGCCGTAGAATACGGTGCGGCCCACGGCGCGCTGGCGATGACCACCCCCGGCGATACGTCGATGGCGACCCGGGACGAAGTGGAAAAACTCGTCCGCGGGGGCAGCCCCCGCGTGGTCCGCTGAACAACATGAGACAACCCCTATTTGCATCAACTTCGAAGGAGACTTGGTATGCGCTTTACCCGACCCCTCGCAACCCTCTTGCTGGCCGCACTGCTGGCCACGTTTGTCCAGGCCAACGACGACGAGGCAGGATTCGAACCGATCTTCAATCACCAGGACCTCACCGGCTGGACCGCGGCCGAGGGCTGGGCGGTCCAGGAGGGGCTGCTGCAGGTGGTCGCTCGCGGAAGCAACATCTTCACCGAAAAGGAATTCGAGCACTTCGAACTCCGCTTCGATTTCAAGATCTCGGACGGTGGCAACAGCGGCGTCTATCTTCGCCGCGGCGGTTTCGAAGTGCAACTGCTGGACGATTATGCCGAACGCTACCAGAACCTCCAGGACTGGCAGTATTCCGGTTCCCTGTACGGTTTTGTACCGCCCCGCGAACGGGTCAGCAAGCAACCGGGCGAATGGCAAACGATGGCCCTGCGCATGGTCGGCCAGGAATTGACCGTGGTGCTGAACGGGACCCCGATCGTCGAAGCCGATTTCGACGAACTGAAGAAAGGCGAGCGACAGCATGCGGGACTGGCTCCCGGGGCCGGCCGCTTGGGATTCCAAAACTACGGCGGATCGCCCATCGCGTTCCGCAACATCCGCGTGAAAGAATTGACCGTGTGTGAGGACGAACAGTAATTCGGTAATTCGGTGCGTCGGTAGGTCGGTGCTTGGTTCGCGACCCCTGTCCTCGAATCGCTGGCCCCCCGCACGGATCGCGACGGGAGCGATGAAACAAAAAAAGCCCTTGTCGCCGCGTGGCGACAAGGGCCAAAGCGTTAGAAAAAAAGGGAGACCCCGCCGATCACGAAGTTCCCTCCGCTCCGAGTCGTCGAGCAACGCCCCGCTTGGGCCTGACCCGTATCCAATCATTCCGTGACTTGCACGGACGATGAGTGACGGGAACTGCTGCCAAAAGACCTACCCGTCGCGGAAATCCCTCCCGAACCAGCGGACACCGGATCAGGAACACCCGACCCGTTGGATCTCCAGCCTCGTACCTCAAAAACCGTAAGTTGCTGAAAAAAAGAGGTTCGAAGGCGTCACATGCGATCACCTGCATACAACAAGCAACCGGAACAACGGCCTCCGCGGACTTCCAAAAACCCACGTCTTTGAGGAGCCGAGCACCTGCCGCTCCTCATCCCAGAAATCCCGGTGGTACTAGCATAAATGCCCTCCCTTAACTGCGTCGTAGAAGAAACGCGATGTCGGAAATCTCAGAAGCTTGAACAAGCGTTCTACAGCATTCTAGCACGACCCCGGGGCGAAAGTCAAGTACATTTTCGGACCGCAATCGCCGGTCCACACACCACCACGGTTTCGGCTCCTCTCCTGCCGTGTCCTGCTTGACGGAGCGTTCGAAGACAGAGATACTGCAGGATCGGGTGGTCCCCCCGCTTGTCACTCGGGGGCAGCCGATGGCTTCGCACCTGACCCAATTGGGGGAAAGGAGGATCGTATGCGTCTTCCCGTGATAATTGGTTGTCTGGCTTGGGTTGCGTTCAACAGCTTGGTTGCCGGGGACGAGCCGGCGGTGCAGCTGACGGCGTTGCACAGCATGGAGCGCATCCTGCAACACGAGTCGCCCTTCGGTCGGGAGACGGTCGAGATGGCTGCGGCTCGCAACGAGGTGGAATCGTTTCAGGTGGTGGTCGCGGCCCCGCGGGAAAACCTGCGCGTGACGGCGGTCGAGATCACGGATTTCTCCGGCCCGAACGGCCAGCTGTTGAGCCGCGACCAAGCGACCTTGTACCGTCAGGAGTACGTTCGGGTCCGCCTGTCGACTCCTCGCGCCGAATTGCCGCCCGGCTTGTACCCCGACCCGCTGGTCCCGCTGATCAACCCGCTGACAGGCGAACCGATCGAACCGCGATCCCAGCGGCGGGAACGTTGGGGGGAACCGCTGGTGACTTCGGGTTACGACATGTACGGTTTGCCTTTCGAGGTATTTGCGGGGCAGCACCAGCCGCTGTGGGTGGATGTTCGCGTGCCGGCGGATGCGGTGGCGGGCGAGTACCGGGCGGCACTGCGTGTCCGGGCGGCGGGCCAACCGGTCGCGGAAATCCCGATCGTGCTGACCGTCTGGGATTTCGCCTTGCCGGATCTGCCCACCCACCGCACCCATTTCGGCAGCTTCGGCAATATCTTCCGCTGGTTCGATGTGCCCCGTGGCTCGGAGGAGTTCCAGGCGATCGAAATCGAATACTGCCGGGCCCTGGCGGATCATCGGATCACGCCCCCGATCCCCCGCCAGCTGTTGCCCACGGTGGCGGCGGACGGTTCGTTGCAGATCACCCCCGAGCAGCATGCGGCTCTCGAACAATACATCACGGACCTGCGGGTGGCCGATTTCCAGATCCCTCGAGCCCCCTTCGCTCGCCTGCCCCATTCGACCGCCCGGCCGGATTACAAACAGATCGACCCCGAGCAGCGGGAGAAGGCCATTCGGTACTATCGCGACTACGACCGCTACCTGAAAGAACACGGCTGGGACCAGCGGGCCTACATCTATCTCTGGGACGAACCGAATCTGCCGGAGAACTACGAACAGGTGCGGGTGCTGGGCGAACTGGTCCGCGAGGCCAGCCCGGACCTGAAACGGCTGGTGGTCGAGCAGACTTATCCCCACGCTCCCGATTGGCCGGATATGGACCCGG
>SLMF01000279.1 GCA_007133715.1 Planctomycetaceae bacterium | reverse complement strand
GCCAGCCGGGCGGATCAGGAAGTGGCCGCCCAGCCGCCGCTGCCAGCCATCGCCGAAGCGTCCTGGATCTGGGGCGACATGGGCAGCGATGTGGCCGAATTCCGCTACGGCTTCTCGCTGGAAAATCTGCCGGACTCCGCCCGCGTGCTGATCACCGCCGACAACGGCTATGAACTGTATGTCAACGGCCGGTTGGTCGGTTATGACATCGGGCCGGACCGCAATGTGTGGGGCTCGATCGAACGCTGGGACATCACGGACCGCTTGGTCCGTGGCAAAAACGTGCTCGGGATCCGCGGGATTTGCCTGGGCGGCCAGCGAGGAGTCGTCGCCGCCGTGCGGATCGACCATCAAGACACCCCACCGCAGGAATGGTTCACCGACGCCGATTGGCTGGTCACCTCCCAAGCCGACCCGGAGGAGTACACGAATCCGGAGTACGTGGTTGGCGACGAATGGGAGGCGGCTCAGGTGCAAGGCCAGATGGGCATGCAACCCTGGGGCACGCTGGTTTATGAAGGCTCGACCGGCGGCCGCCGCCAAGGATCACTGCCCTCCGCGCTGGCCCTGACTGTTCCCGATGCCGATTTCGAGTGGCCCGGTGCCGTGGCCTTTCTGGCCGACGATTGCAGTGTCTACGTCCCGCTGTACGGGAACGCTTGGGGCGTTTGCTTCCGCATCGGCGATTGGACCCGAGCTTACACCATGTTCGATTTGCCCTGTCCCTCGAAGATCGGGCGGCGCCTGGTGGTGATCGATCCGCTGGGACCGGAAGCCGAGCCCCGCGTGCTGCTGGATGCCGGCCAGGGCGTGATCGGCTCGCCCAGTCCCAGTTATGATGGCCAGTCGATTTTGGTGGCCATGGCACCGGAGGGCACCAGTTTCTTCCACATTTACCGCGTGCCGCTGGATGGCAGCCCCCCCGAACAGCTAACCGACGGCCCGTTCCACGACATCGATCCGGCCGAGCTTCCCGACGGCCGAATCGTCTTCGCCTCGACTCGTATCGGCACGTTCGAAGAGTACCACGGGGCACCGTCCCGCGCTCTGTTTCTCATGCAACCGGACGGCAGCCAGATCAAATCGCTCACGCACACCCCGATTTTCGACAACGAGCCGAAAGTATTGGCCGACGGGCGAATCGCCTTTGTGCGAAGTGACAACTTCTTCGGGCGAGCCAAAGTGGAAACTCAGATCCACGCCATGCGCCCGGACGGAACGGCGGGCCAGACCGAGTTGGGAGCCGACATCGGGCCCGTCTACGGCACCCGCCTGCGGATGCTCGGTTACGGCAGCCCCGCCCCGTTGCCCGACGGGCGGCTGGCCGTGATCTCCAATCGCGGAAACTTCGTAGCCAATCTGGGCGCGGCCGAAGCTTCCTTCCACCGCCTGCCCGACGGTTTGGGTGACTTGGCGCCCCTGCCCGACGGACGCCTGCTGGTCACCGTGCTCGCCTCGCAGCCCTCCGACCGCCGCTCCCGGATCCTGGCCGTGGTCGATCCCCAAGATAACCGCTTGATTCGGGTCTACGAATCGGAAGAGACGCCGATCCATTCGCCCATCTATATCGGCGCACGACCCCGCCCCCCGATCTTGCCGGACACCATCCAGCACGCCCGAGCCGCAACGCCCGGCGCCACGGGGTTCCTCTACGCCCAAGACGTCAACATCACGCGGAAGACGGGGGCCGATTGGGATCAGATCCGCGCGATCCGCGTGCTCCGCTCCCGCGGCGTGAGCATGCGCTCCTCGCACTGGGACTTCGTCCACCAAGGCAAAGAGGTGATCGAATTGGGCACGGTCCCGATCGGGCCCGACGGCTCGTTTTCGGTCGAGGTACCGGCGGACGTGCCGCTGGCTGTCCAGGCGGTGGATGCCGAGGGCCGATCGGAATTGAATGAAATGTCTTGGACCTACGTGCGGCCGGGCGAAGCGCGCTCCTGCACCGGGTGCCACGAGCATCGTCGCGCAGCCCCCCCGGCAACCCACCGCTTGTCGGAAACCCAGCGAGCGGCCCCGCTGCGATTGCTGGACACGGACGAATCCCATCGCTTCCGCGGAAATAACTCGGGGGTCTCTGGGATGATGGACCTGCAATTCGAGCGTTTCCGCGAGACCGCGGCCTTGAATCGGTACCGCGATACGGGCGATGCGCTGGCCAGCGGGCGTGAGGAAACCACGTACTGGGTCCAGCGTTTGAGCCATCCGGAGCAAGCTGCCCGGATCGCGGCGGCCAACCGTCTGGCCCTCTTCCGGGATCGAACCGCGGCACCCGCCTTGGCCGATGCTTTGGACGACGCCAGCCGCGAAGTGCGGGTGGCGGTGGCCATGGCCCTGGCCGCCTGCGGCACCCGCGACAGCGTGCCGCACCTGCTGGACCGCTTGCAGGACCCCGACCCCAACGTGGCCCAAGCGGCCGCGGTGGCCCTGGAAAGCCTGACCGGACACCTCGTGCCCGTCGAACTGCCCGTCTCTCCCGCCGCTCGCCAACGCCAAGCCGACGCCTGGCGCGATTGGCTGGACGAACATCCCTGGCACCAGATCGAAGCCGCTTTGATCCAGCAGATCGACAGCGACGATCGGGCCCGGCAGCGGCGAGCGATCGTGACCCTGGGACACATCGGCGGCGAACCCGCCCGACAGGCGCTGCGGGATTACGTCGCGCGTGAAAAAGATCACAATCCCTACCCGCCCTTCGTCAACAACAACCGTACCGACCGCTTCACCTTCCCCGCCGATTCCCCGCTCAACCCCCGCACCCTGCAAGCGGCCACACGCGCGCTGGGGTTCCTGGCCGATACCGAAGCCGTGCCCCTGTTGCGCCAAGTGTTGGAGGAACATATCGATCCGCAAACCGGCAACCTGTTCCTGGCCGAAGCGGCTGCCGAGGCGCTGGGCTGGATCGGGACGCCCGAAGCGGAAACCGTGCTGATCGACACCTTCGCCCGCCTGGGTTGCTACTCGACCTACGTCGGCTGGTACAGCGACCATCCGGCTCTGTACGCCTGTCATTCGTCGCCCGTCCACGCCCGAATCCTGGAAGCCCTGGATCGCATCGGCTCGACCCGCGCCGGACCGATCGTCCCGCATCTGATCCGCTCCGTCCCGACCGATCCGGACCGAGCCTTGTATCTGGAGACCGATACCTATGAACTGCTGGTCGGACGCGTGATCCGCCGCAGCGGTCGCGGCGACGAGCTGATCGAAACCTGCCTGGCAAT
>SLMF01000425.1 GCA_007133715.1 Planctomycetaceae bacterium | reverse complement strand
TGCTTGGCGTTTGGCACGTTTGATCTTCTCGAACTTGTAGATGTCCGTGCCTTTGCCATAGTTGGCCCCGCCGATGCGTTGGGCGAATAACGGTTGGAAATAAGGATCGCTCATGTTCTCTTTACGCGGTGGAGGGAGGTGGAAAGTCGCGCCCCACCACGTCGGCTGGGGACGAGGCCGATCAGCCGCGACGAGCCGATCAGAGGGGCGCTGGCGGGGTCATGGTAACGGACACCTTTCCTGCCCTGCAAGCCCTGGCGTACAATCCGGATATGAACCCCACCCGACAACCGAAACCCGCCGCACCGCGATGGCTAATCGCGGTCGATATCGGCAATCACGGCATCCAGCTCGAACGGCGACCGTGCGACCACCGGGCGGCGGCTGGTCCCGGGCCGCACCTGACGATTCCCAGCGCCGCGCCCCCGCTGGATTCTCTCGCAAATTGGCTGCCTGTGGAACCACTCGATTGGACGGTCGCTACCGTCCAACGCGATGCCGAGCGGCTGCTGGATCGCTGGGTGCGGGAACACCGTCCGCAGGATACCTACTGCCGCTTGACCCAGCCAATGGTGCCGATTCGAGTGGATGTGGACCAGCCGAGCCGGGTAGGTATCGACCGTTTGTTGGCCGCGCTGGCCGCTACCCAACAGGAGCCGGGCGAGTGTTATCGCATTGTGGTCGATGCGGGTTCCGCGGTGACCGTCGATCGCATCTCTCCGGACGGTGTATTTGAGGGAGGAGCCATTCTCCCAGGATGGGGCATGATGGCTGCCATGCTGGCTCGGCAGACCGACCTGCTGCCGGAGACGGAGCCGGTCTTCCGGGCGGGCGTGCCTGCCGTAGTCGGCCGTTCGACCGAGGCGGCCATTCGAAGTGGGCTGTACTGGGGCATGGTGGGAGCGGTGACGGAACTGGTCCGCCGGATGACCGTGGAAACGACCGAACCGGGGCCGATCCTGGTCACGGGCGGGGATGGCGGGCTGCTGGCCGAGCATCTGGGAGGCAGTCGTTCGGTCCGTCATGTACCCAATCTGGTGATCGAGGGGATGGTCGCCACGTACCAGCATCGACGGCAGCCACGGGGCGTCAGCATCGGCCCGCAGGGGGGGATGGGAAAAAACGAGGGCACGTGAAGACGGGCAAACGTTCGGCGAGCCGCGTTCGGCGAGGGTCTCCGACCCCGCCGAAACCGTCGACCGTATCACACGTTCGGCGAGGGTCTCCGACCCCGCCGAAACCGTCGACCGTATCACACACGTAATTTATACTGCGCGCGGCTTGGTTTGTCCCTTTGTAGGGCGGAATTCATTCCGCTCCTGCGAAACGGATTGAAATCCGTTCTACGACAAACCTGCCCGCGCGCGGTATAGAAATCTTTCACTGCGGATCCACCATGGGGATCGTCGGGCAGGAATGCCCAACCTACGGGGAGGCGCAACAAGCAACTTCCGGCCTTGGTGGCCTATCAATTGTGATACGCGGCACTAGGAAAACCGGACGGGGAGAGCAACGGGCCGCCTCCGCGAGACGCTCACTCGTGCCGCAGGGCTTCGATCGGATCCATGTTGGCCGCTCGAATGGCGGGATAGATCCCGAAGACAATGCCGACCGCCACCGAGATGCCAAAGGCAATCGGGATCGATTCGTGGACCACGATCGGGGTGACGGTTTGCACTACTTCTGGCAGGGTATCGATCAAGGTGGGGCGATACTCGAGCAACAAGTTGCGGGCCCCGTTGACCAGCGGGGGACAGAGGAAACCGAGGCCCACGCCGACCAGGCCGCCGACGACCGAGAGCGAGATGGTTTCCACCAGAAATTGGGTGACGATGTGCATGCGCGTCGCCCCCAGGGCCCGGCGGATGCCGATCTCTCGCGTTCGCTCGGTGACCGTGGCCAACATGATGTTCATGATGCCGATCCCGCCAACCAGCAGCGAGATGGCCGCGATCAGCCCCATGAAGACCATGAACATCAACCGCGTGACCCGCGCTTGTTCGAGCAATTCTTCGGGAACCACCACCGCAACATCCTGCCGGTAACGTTGGGGGTCGTCGGATCGGGAGGACGAAGAGGACTCGTTCGAGCTGGAGCCATCGATCGGCAGCCCCAAGGTTACGCGGACCAGATCGGCCGTTTGGCGAACGTCCGCAACGGAACGGACCCGCAACGTGATCTGATTCAGTTCGATCCTCTCGGCACTGCTCGAACTGCCCCGGCGGGTCACCACGAAATCGCCGATCCGCTGCTGGAGCGTGCTGATCGGGATGTACATATCCTCCGAGAAATCCTGCGCGCTCAGCGAGCCACCGATGGCGGCTGTGGGGTTACGATGCTTCAGCACACCGACCACCTCGAAAAAGTCCTGGCTCTCCGCCATATAGACGCGACGGCCGATCGGATTCTCGTAAGGAAACAGCCGTTCGGCCAGACGGGCCGCCAGCACACAGTAGCTGTGCCGCTCGCGGACATCGGCATCGGTGATGAACCGCCCGGTCGCCACTTCCAGACGCGTGACCTCGGCGTACTCCGGGGTACAGCCGACCAAACGACCGTCCACCGGATCGCGTCGCCCATGACTGATCTGCCGCCGAACCTCGCGGATCGGTAACGCGCTCCGCAACGTGGGAATGGTCGCTACCAAGCGATCGAATTCCTCCCGCTTCAACCCGTAGGGTATCGGACCGCTGAACCCTGCCGTGACCTCGCTGGGCGGTTGAATGCTGCGGACAATGATGTTGTCCGCCCCCAAACCCTCGATCTGCCGCTGGGCCTCCTGGCTGATCCCCTCACCGATCGCCACCAACCAAATCACACTGGTGACCCCGATCAAGATACCCAACACGGTGAGTAACGAACGCAACGGGTGAACCAACAGGCTCTTGGTGCCCAGAATCCAAGTTCGCAGCCAAAACATCGTGAATCCGACTCCTCCAGCTTTATCACGTCTTCGCTCGCACGCGTCAGCGCATTATACGCCGGCAGCGGCGTGAAGATCAGTTGTCGCGTGCGGTCAGGTCCAGAGGGCGCGATCCAACACGCGATAATTCACGGCTTCCTGAAGATGGGAAGGACCAATCGCTTCGCTGCCGTCCAAGTCTGCAATCGTCCGCGAGACCCGCAGCACTTTGTCGTGCGCGCGAGCCGACAGCCCCAGTTCATGCACGCTGGTCCGCAGGATTTCCAGGCAAACATCGTCCAAACGGCAGAAATGACGGATCT
>SLMF01000177.1 GCA_007133715.1 Planctomycetaceae bacterium | reverse complement strand
TCGAGGATCTCCAATTGGCGACAACGGCGGGTGCGAGCATAACGGATCACCCGCTCCAATTTGGCATACTCCGCCTGCCGCCGCCTCGCCAGTTCCTCGAAATCGATCGCCAATTCGTCAAACGGACGGCTGCGGTCCAGCATGTGCATGGCCCGCCCGCGAAAGGGAGGTACGTAATCGAAACACTGCAATTTGTTCAGTTCACGCAACGCCCGCGCCATCGCCTCGCGATCCAACGCCGCCGCAGCCGCCAGACGCTGCGGGTGAAAATAGACCCGCTCGCCACGACGATCCCCCACAATCCGCTCGACCTGACGCAAGACCTTCTCCTGCGTCCGGGCCTCACGCGGCAGCAGATCGACCAGCGTCGGTAAATCGCTGTCAATCCGCACCGAAGCACAGTTGGCGGCCGAGTCCAAACGTTCCAGCACCCCCGCCTTCTCCAACAGACGCTCGCAAGCACCTACCCCCTCGGCGCCGATCGGCAACTCCAGCCGCTCCTTCAAATCCTCCAGCGTGATCTCGATCGGGTCCTCCTCCAGCGAACAAAGGTGCCGATAGACCGCGGCGACCACCTCTCGGGAAGGATACCCATTGTCGATAAAGAACTCCTGAATGTACCGATCCTGATAGGTGTACAGCAGCAGACACCGCGAGGGCAGACCGTCCCGGCCCGCACGACCGGCCTCCTGGTAGTAGGCTTCTAACGTGCCAGGCAAATTGTAGTGGACGACAAAACGCAGATCCGATTTGTCGATCCCCATCCCGAACGCGTTGGTCGCCGTGATGATCTGCAGCCGATTGGCCATGAAGTCTTCCTGCACCTGCCGCCGATCGGCTGGCAGCATCCCGGCATGGTACACGCCCACATTCCGCCGCAGACTGTCGGCGATCAAGCGGCAGACCTCCTCACAGCGTTTCCGCGACGAAGCATAGACGATCCCCGCCCCCGGGTTCTCGCGGAGAAATTCCAACAGCTGCGTGTCCTTTTCGCGGCCGTTGCTCACGTCTCGCACCTCGAATCGCAGATTCTCGCGGGCAAAACCCGATACGAACACGCGGGGCGACCGCAGGTCCAGCATCCGAGCGATGTCCTCCCGCACCTCGGGCGTCGCGGTGGCTGTCAGGGCGATCGTCTGCGGGTTGCCCAACCGCTGCCGGAAACGCCCTAAACGGGCATAGTCAGGACGGAAATCGTGACCCCATTCGCTCACACAATGGGCCTCGTCCACCGCCAATAACTGAATCGGCACCCGACGCACCGCTTCCAAAAAACGGGGACTCCGCAAACGCTCGGGAGCAACGTACATCAAGTCGTAATCACCCGCAGACATCTGCTCCAAACGCAATTGCTGGTCCGCCGGAGCAAGCGAACTGTTGATAAACGTGGCCCGGATCCCCCGAGATGCCAAAGCATCCACTTGGTCCTTCATCAACGCAATCAACGGCGAGATGACCAGCGTGACCCCCTCGCGGGCTACCGAGGGCAATTGATAACACAGACTCTTGCCGCCCCCCGTCGGCATGATGCACAGGCAGTCTTCCCCGTTCAAAACCGCATCGATGACGTCGCGCTGAGCAAGACGAAAATTCGATAACCCGAAACGGGCCAAACACTGCTCGGGAGCCAACGACGGGGCACGCGACATCGCAGTTCGTCCTGATTGAAAGGGAACAAGCGGACACTATAACGTTCGCTGCAGGTTTTTACCAGGGTTCTCACCGCGCTCTCCATGCGCCCCCTGCGTACGTTGTCGAAATCCCGCGTCTCCGGATTCACGTCACCACCCCGCCGCACACAAGGTAGACCGTCCGGTGTATCCGGATTTTGCCACCAGCAGGGTCCCTGACTCGTGTAATCCTTCGATTGCCGCTGGGGGGGATACCTGATTCTTTTGGGTGAAGGATACCGGCTCCTGCTCCAGTGCCGTCTGGGCTTCGGCACGCAGCCGTTCCAGAGCGGGAAGGAACCGCATCCCAGCTTAAGGACCGGAGGTCCGCAGCACCCGCGGTCCGTTTTCAGCAGCCGTCCGCCCGCGATTCGACCGCGACTCTCGCACCTCGGCCCAGACCTGCCAAAAGTAGGTCTGTCCCGGCTCCAGGGCCTCCAACGTGACAAAGTGCGATTCCACCGAGCGATCGATCACCGGCTCGGCCAACTCGCGGTCCCGGGCGACGACCAACCGGTAGGAATCTGCATTGGGCGACGGTTGCCACCACAGCTGGGTGACGTCAGGTTCCGCGGCCAACGCGTCCGTGGCGGGGCCGAGTAAGCGGAACGGAGCGGGGGCCAATTCCGTCCGGTAGGCGTCCTGCTGCAGCCCGATCTCCGCGAACGGTATCGGCTGGAAAGCCACGCGTCCTTCCTGGATTCCATACACCCGATCCATAACCGGTTCGGCCACCATCTCCCGGATCGGCGAGTCGGGCCGCAGCGAGAAATCCAGATGCTCCGGGTCGACGAAATGCTGCAGTTCATCCGGGCCAGCTTCGTAGTTATTCCAGGCGGGGGTGCCGTAGTTAAATTTCTCCGTGTAGGTGGCGTACAGATACGGGTAGCGGCTGCGGTAGGGATCGCGGCGGATGTCCACTTCCTCGGTGATCTTCGGCACGAAGCCCCGCGCGGTGAAGGCGGCGGGGTCGGTGTCGGCCCCGTGCATGAAGCGAATGGCCCGCTCCACATGGGCCTCGCCGCCGCCTTGAATCAAACGCGGCGAAGCGATCGCGATATTGTTGGCGATCGAGGCGCCTCCGCCCCCGTTGAACTTGATCACGCCCGTCGATCCGGTGCGATAGAACACGTTGCCGAACACCTGCGCTACGTACAGCGTGTCGTCATCGAAGAAAATCGCCTGGGTTCCCGGGCCGCCTTGGTGCGGATTGACCAGATGATGGAAGAAGTTGTGGCGGATGACGTTGCCGCAGAAGCTGGGATTGCGGCCGATGTAGATCGAGCCCATATCGGAGATGTCCTGCAGGACCCGATGGATCTCGTTGAATTCGATCAGGTGCTCGTTTCCGCTGAACACGATCGCCTGGTGCTCGGTCCGGTGCAGGTGATTATGGGCGATCTCCAACCCCACGCCGCCGGCGCTGATCAGAGCGTGGTAGTGGCCCGTCCAGCGGCCGACGCGGCGAATGTCGCAGTTGCGAATGAAGTGCCCCGCGGGTGCCAGTGCCCGGCGATCGCCGCCACGAACCTGGATCGCACCCGCGCCCAGCTGATATATCTCGCAACTGACCACGCCGTGGTCCCTGCCCCCGCCAATCCGAATCGCTTGCTGTCCCAAGTTGCGCAAGACGCAGCCGGCGATGCGGCAGCCTTCGCCCCCGTCGATCAGGATCCCCGAGCCACGGCTGTTTTCCAACACCAAGCTGCGAAACTCAACGTGCGACGCCTCCCGAACCCGGATCAGCGGCTCGGCCAACAGCGACACCTGGAGCAGGGAGTGGTCCAGCGGATAAGGCGGCAGGAAATACAAAATTCCCTTCCCACGATCCAGATAGTACTCGCCCGGCACTTCGATTTCTTCCAGCAGATTCACGGCATGATAATAGGTCTGGACATTGGCGGGCGAGCCGGGCTGGGCGACGCCATAGTGCGAGGGACCGTCGGTGGTGAACGTGCCCTCTTCCCAATCGATGTCCGCGATCCGGATGGTGTCGTGCGCCCAACTGACCCCCAGGATCCCCGAGATGAACAATTCGTCGGCGGTGGCCCAGCGTTCGGCACGGGGGGTGTTGTATTCGAAGACCGCCGAGCGTCCGTCGCGTTCGCCCCGCCGCGGGACGCTGCCCGATTCCCGCACCCGGCCCAACGGCACATGGCCGTCGTTCGGCCAGCGTGCCACGGTCTGGGGACGACCGTCGACAAACAGCTCCAACGGCGGAGGGATACCCGGCCGCCCCCAGCCACGCGGACCAAACCGGCCGTATTCCGTGATCCCCAAGGCGCCCAAGTCGGCTGCCAGCACCCGGCCACGTGACGCCTCGGGCAACCGCGTAAGAATCGCCCGGTCATCGACCGGACGAAACACCGAGGGGTCGAGCAACCGACCGCCGTCCAGCGTGGCCGTCTCTCCCTCGGCCGCCCGAACAATCAGCGGAGCCGTCGCCGTGCCCGCATCCCGCGCGTCCAACTCCCACGTCCCGCTGCGGAAGTAGCGTCCCTCCCTCAATACGATCTGGATCGCTTCCTCCGCAAGTTGCCCCTCGGCCCGCAAAGCGCGCACGTGGTCGCGAGCGCGCTCCAGCGTGCGAAACGGCTGCTCACGCGTGCCCGGTTGCTGGTCATCACCGTCCGGCGACACGAAAAACGGGCTGCCCGCCGCTGAGGTGCCTAGCGATAGCAAACCGATCAGGAACCCCAAAAAAGCAGTGCGTAACATGGTGCTGAGCCCTCCTCGTGCCCTCCGCGATCCGTGACCTGTCTCGTCGTCTGCCCCGAATTGTCGCTGTTGGAAGCAGGCCTGTCCACCAGGGCTGGTTCCCCTGGGCACTACCAAGCTGGCAACTGCTGATTCTCGTCGGGGAGCAAAGAATCCTGGAACCGGGGGATTCTTTTGTGTGCTTACCGAAACATCATGAGATTCTGAGAGCTGGCCGGAGGCGTGATGTACGGGTGTCTCAAAGGTCATCGAACCGGGGCCGGGCTGGTCGCGTCAAGGGTGACAACGCCACTGGGGGCGAACATGACACACACCCGAGTGACCTTCCACCACACAGACAGAACTCCTGACATAGGCCCTTCGCTTCGACCATCGCATCGAAACTCAGATTTCGCCGCAACCATGACAATGAGATGGTTTTGTGCGGCGGATGTCGATGTGGGCGAATGGGAGTGGCTGGCCACGTCCGGCGCGGATCGCGCGTCGCCTCGTGCGGATTGTTTCAAGCGGTCGAGCCGGAACAACCGATACAATTGGGCGAAGTTGACGCTTGTTATTCGCGTATCAGGAATCGTTTCGCCGCGACCGTTCCTCTTGGTCGAGCCGCATGCGGCGGTGCGAGGCGCGATGGCTGGAGAGGGGTGGGCAAGTGAGTCCTATGTGGCGATATCTGGGGATGTGTGCAGCCGGCTTTTGGTTGGGGTGCAGCGTGTTGTTGGCTGATTCCGGCGGTCTGGCCCCCGAATTGCTGCCGCAGGCCGCTTTTCGCGACGCCCCCGTCACCTTCGAATCCCTGGAGCAATTGGCGTTGCAGAACAGCCCCAGTCTGGAGATCGCCCGGCAGCGAATCCAGGGGCTGGAAGGGAAACACCTGCAGGCCGGCTTGTATCCGAACCCGAGTATCGGTTATCTGGGTGAAGAGATTGGTGAAGAAGGTCGGGCGGGTCAACAGGGGCTCGTCTTCGAGCAACGGATCATCACGGGCGGCAAAATGGGGCGGAAACGCGCCGTGGTCCAGAGCGAGCTGTCCGTTGCGGCACAGGAATACCAGCTGCAACAGCATCGGGTGATCAGCGACGTACGGGTGGCGGCCCATCAGGTCGTCGCAGCGCAACGCACACTCGCGTTGGCCGAGCAACTGGTTCAATTGGGCGAAGCATCGCAACGGGCCGCAGAACAACTGTTGGCAGCTCAGGAAGTGGGCCGGGCCGACTTGTTGCAGGCGCGGATCGAGGCCAATGCGGCCAAACTGGCTCGGGAGCGAGCTCGCCAATCCCTCACGGGTCGCTGGCAGCAGTTGGTGGCACAACTTGGTCGCCCGGACCTGTCACCGATGCCGATCGAGGACACCTGGGAGCGGTTCGAAAACTCGCCGCTCTCCTGGCACGCGGCGCTTGACCGCCTGTTGAGCGAGAGTCCCGAGTGGCGGCATGCGGCCGCGGAACTCGAGTTGGCCCAGGCGGAGTGGGCCAGCCAGTGCGCATCCCGAATACCGGACGTCGACGTCCAGGGGGGGGTGGCCTACAATTTCGCGTCCGGCGATACGCTGTCCACCTTCGGCGTCGCCGTTCCGCTGCAGTTGTTCGATCGTAATCAGGGAAACATCCAGCAGGCCCGAGCGCAGCTGAACGCAGCTCACGAAGAATTGCGGCGGGTCAGATTGGACCTGCATCAGCGACTGGCCGTCACGTTCCACGACTACACAGAAGCCAGCGCGGCGGTGCAACGTTATCGCGAAACCATCCTGCCCGACGCTCGCGAAGTCTTCCAGTTGGTCAATGAAGGCTACCGCCAAGGCGAGTTCAGCTACGTGCAACTGCTGACGGTCCAAAAGACCTATTATCAAACACACCTGGATTTCGTGGCCGCATTACGCGATCTGCAGGTCAACCGCACACGCATTGAGGGCCTGCTGGTCTCCGGCGGGCTGAACCCCCCAAAACGATGATACTGCCCCGGACGCACTTGTCAGATCCATCGCTAGTCGCTATGATGTGCTCGTAGATAGCGACATTTCTTGGGTAGTTTCAGATGACGGATCGGCTGCGTAATCTCCTGATGTTAGCGAGCTGTTTTCAGCTGGCGATCGGTTGTTGCCTGCCGGAGCGTTTTGTCCCGGTGGCCTGGGGGATGGTTTCGCAAGGTGATGTGACGGGGCATTTCGCGGGAAGCAGTGTTCGTCAATCGCCACGATCACTGGCTGTACCCCCCCGGGCCCCGTCGCCCGAAGAGTCGCACGTCTGTTTATGGGGCGTGTTGGCCCCTTGTTCCACCTGGTTTACCGAGTCGCATTCTTGGTCTATTTGCTGGGACGCGGCACGGAGTCGCCCTGCGATCTGCGCGAATGCCTCGCAAGATAGGGGAATTGCCCAACCCCTGGCGGTTCCAGAAACGGTCCGACGGCATTTGCTCGCTCAAGTCATGCTCCTCTGAGCTTCTGGGCGTTTTCGCCCGAGCGATCGGTTACCTCTGGCACCGCCTCTCGATCACACAGTGGGGGCGGTGAGCCGTCTGCTTTTGGACCCCTGGGTATTTCTGGCGTTGAGCGATCCTATCTGACAGCTTTTTGCAAGGAGAACATCATGCAGGCACGGGAACCTTCGGACCGTTCCTGGCGATCGACGCGTCTGGCGATGCTGCTGGGGGCATTGCTATGCCTGGGCGCGGTGGGTTTTGTTTGGCAGTCCGACACCCACGCCTTCGGACGTACCTGGTTTGCCTGGATTGGGGTCGATACCGCGGAATTGCCACCAGGGAATCGCAGCGGTGGTCGGTCTCCGAGCCCTCACGGTCGCAGCCACGATTATGACGGTGATCATGATGACCATCATGACGATGGCGCGGTGCTGGAACTGAGTGAGCAAGCCCGCCGGAACATTGGATTGCGGCTGGTGGACGTGAGCGTCGAGGACTTTGCCCGCACGATCACAGTGCCGGGCCTGATCGCGGAGCGTCCGGGCCGGACTTCGCTCAGCGTATCGGCACCGCTGAGTGGCATCATCCAGGAAGTTCTGCCGCTGGTTGGCGAAGCGGTGCCGGCGCACGCCCCGCTGGTTGAACTCCGCCTGACCCATGACGAGTTGGTGGAACGGCAGCGTGCGCTTTTGTTGGCGATTGAGCAACGCGACGTTGTCCAGCGGGAGATCGCGCGGCTGGAAGACGTCACGTCCAGCGGTGTCGTGCCGGGGCGAGCGTTGCTGGAGCGGCAATACGAACTGCAGACGGTCGAGGCGGTGATCCGGGCGGAGCGTCAGGCTCTGTTGCTGCACGGGTTGAGCGTAACGCAGGTCGAGCAGATCATCGCGGAACGCCGATTGCTGTCCACGTTGCGGGTGTTTGCACCGCCTTTGTCGGCGGAGGAGCATTACGTGGACGATTACCACGTCGTCGAACTCTCCGTGCGTCCGGGAGATCATGTGTCGGGTGGAACGCAACTGGCGTTGCTGGCCGATCACTGCGAGTTATACGTGGAGGGCCGGGCATTCGAGCAGGATGCGGCGGCGCTTCAGCGGGCGGCTGATGCGGACCACGGCATCCGGATGATCGTGCGGGAGGACGGCGAGTTGAAGGAAGTTTCCTCGCTGAAGATTCTCTACATTGAGAACCGGGTGGATCGCGAATCGCGGGCTCTGCGATTTTTTGTGGGCCTGCCCAATCAGATGGTGCAGCGGCGCGAGACGGCCGAGGGCCGCCGCTTCCACGGGTGGCGTTTCAAGCCGGGGCAGCGTGTGGAGCTGCTGGTCCCGGTCGAGTGGTGGAAAGAGCGTGTGGTGTTACCGGTCGAGGCCGTGGTCCAAGAGGGGGTGCAGACGTTTGTTTTCCAGCAGGATGGCGACGTGTTCCTGCGGCGAGAGATTCACGTCGAACACCGGGATCAGCGTCGGGCGGTCATCGCCGCAGACGGCACACTGGCCCCCGGCGACCGGGTAGTCGCGCAAGGTGCGTATCAGCTTCACTTGGCTCTGAAACAACGAGCCCATGGCGGTGCCGAAACGCACGCACACCATCATTAGACCGCGGGAGAACCAAGGCATGCTCGACGAGGCCTTGAACGCATTGCTCCGTTTTTGCTTGCAGCAACGGGTGCTGGTAATCGCGTTGGCGATCGCCGTGACCGTCGCCGGCGCCTGGCAGATGGGCCAGCTGCCAATCGACGTCTTTCCCAGTCTGGACCGGCCGCGGGTGGTCGTGATGACGGAAGCACCGGGACTGGCTCCGGAGGAAGTGGAAGCCCTGATCACCTTTCCGCTGGAGTCGGCACTTAACGGAGCGACGGGGGTGCAAGCGGTGCGCAGCTCGTCCGACGTGGGGCTTTCCGTGATCTATGTGGAATTCGATTGGGGTATGGACCTTTTTGCCGGACGCCAGATCGTGACGGAACGTTTGGCCTTGGCTACCGAGAGCTTGCCTCCTGGCGCGGTGCCGCAACTGGCACCCATCTCGTCAATCATGGGCCAGATCATGATCGTGGGGATGTGGAGCGAGTCGGGCGAGACGAGTCCGATGGAATTGCGGACACTCGCTGACTGGGTGGTACGGCAGCGATTGCTGACGATTCCCGGTGTGTCCCAAGTGTTCGCCATGGGTGGCGAGCGGATGCAATTCCAGGTGCTGGTCCAGCCCGCAGAATTACTTCGCTATGGGGTCAGCCTGGAGGAAATCATCCAAGCGGTTGCCGAAAGCAATGAAAACGCGACCGGCGGGTACCTCGACCAGCAGGGGCCGCATGAGTTGCTCGTCCGCTCGCTGGGGCGATTGCAGAACATCCAGCAACTGGGCGAGGTGGTGGTAGCCAGCCGGGAGGGTCGGCCGGTGCTGGTTCGCGATGTGGCACGCGTGGTTCAGGGGGCGCATGTCAAGCGTGGTGACAGTGCCGCGTTCGTGCGAAATGGGGCGAGCTTTTCCGGGGGACCGGCTGTGGTGTTGACCGTCACCAAACAGCCCGAGGCGGACACGCGTCGCGTGACCGACGACATCACGCAGGCCCTGCGCGAACTCCAGGCGACCCTGCCCGGCGACATCGCCGTCGAACCGGCTCTGTATCAACAAAAGGCCTTTGTCGAATTGGCGATCGGGAATGTGACGGGGGCTCTGCGGGATGCCAGTTTGCTGGTGGTGGTGGTCCTGTTTGTGTTTCTGATGAGTTTTCGCACGACCTTCATCACACTGACCGCGATTCCGCTCTCGATTGTGATCACAGCCCTGGTATTCGCGGCGTGGGAGCTGTCGATCAACACCATGACGGTGGGCGGATTGGCGGTGGCCATCGGCGGTTTAGTAGATGATGCCACGGTGAGTGTCGAGAACGTCTTTCGGCGATTGAGGCTGAATCGGCAGCGAGTCGAGCCTCAAGCTCCGCTCGAGGTCGTGTGGCAGGCCAGTGCGGAGGTCCGCAATCCGCGGGTCTTTGGCACGTTGATTGTCATGCTGGTCTTCGCTCCTGTCTTTGCCCTGGGAGGAATGGAAGGGCGTCTGTTCACTCCGCTGGGAATCGCTTTTCTGGTTTCGGTGGTTTCCTCCTTGTTCGTGTCCCTGACCGTGACACCGGTTCTCGCCTATTGGTTGCTGCCAGAGAAGAATCTCTGGCGGGCACTGGCTGCTGTCCTGGCGCCGCTGGGCGTTTTCACCGCGTCTTACGGCGCTTTGCCTGCCGGACTGGCTGCGGTGGGCTTCCCCCACGCAGCAGAATGGTGGTCCGACCTGTCCCTGCTCTCGCACGCCGCCGTAACGATCTTGACAGCTCCGCTCGCCTGGCTGCTGATGGTGTGGGCAGAGCGTCTATCCGAATCGGAGCGTGAGGGGCCGCTGTTGCGTGGACTCCAGCATACCGCGGACCGCACGATCGCTTGGAGCCTGCAGCATTCCCGTTCGATCCTGGGTGTCGCCCTGATCCTGGTGCTGCTCAGCGGTGCCGGCCTGCTGAGATTGGAACGCGACTTCTTGCCCCCCTTCGATGAGGGCGCGGTCCAGATCAATCTCCTGCTGCCTCCCGGGACCTCCTTGAGCAGCTCGCAAGATGTTGCCGGAGTGGTCGAACAGCGATTGCAGGAAATCGACGAGATTGTCTCGCTGGTCCGCACCACCGGCCGAGCCGAATTGGACGAACACGCCGATCCGGTAAGCGTCTCGGAAATCATCGCCACGCTCAATCCGCACAGCGGCCGCAGCCGCGCCGAGATACTGGACGACATCCGGGAACTCTTGGACGAAGTGCCGGGGATCGTCAGCAGTGTCGAGCAGCCGTTGGCGCATTTGATCTCCCACATGCTGGCCGGCGTCCAGGCTCAAGTCGGCATCAAGCTGTTCGGTGATGATCTGGAAGTCCTGCGACGCAACGTGGAACGCATTCGGGAGGCGATCACCGACGTGCCCGGGGTCACGGACCTGCAGGTTGAACCCCAGGTCGAGATCCCCCAGTTGCGCGTCGAAATCGACGGGCATGCGCTTCAACAGTACGGCCTGCGACGGGCAGCCGTCAATGACCTGATCCAGATGGCGATGAACGGCGTGGTGGTGTCGGAGGTGTTGGTGGACCAGCGCACGTTCGATCTGCTGGTCCGTTTCGAAGATGCCTCACGAGAAGACATCCAGGCCCTGGGACGCCTTCCCTTGCGGCTGCCGGATGGCGGGAGCACCAGTTTATCGGCTGTCGCTCGGATCTATCAGGCGACAGGCCCCAACACGATCCATCGCGAGCAGGTTCGGCGGCGGATCGTCGTGCAGTGCAATACCACGGGCCGCGGGCTGGTCGACGTGGTACAGGACATCCAGGCACGCTTGGCACCGCTGGAACGGGAGCTGCCGCCGGGTTATTTTCTCGAGTACGGCGGCCAGTTTGCCAGCCAACAGTCCGCGGCACAACGCATGGGCTGGTATTCGGCGGTCGCCCTGGCAGGCATGTTCCTGGTGCTGTACGGTATGCTCCGTTCGGCGAATCTGGCCCTGCAGGTGATGATCGCCCTGCCCGCCGCCCTGATCGGCTCTGTCCTGGCACTCTACCTGACCGGACAGACCCTGACAGTGGCCGCCATGGTCGGTTTCATCTCGTTGTGTGGGATCGCCGTCCGAAACGGGCTGCTGCTGTTCAATCACTACCTGCACTTGGTGCAGCACGAGAACGAATCGTGGTCCCGCGACATGCTTCGCCGCGCCGGGCGCGAACGTGTGGCTCCCGTGATGATGACCGCACTCACCTCGGGGATCGGACTGATGCCCCTGGCCCTGGCTGCCGGCGAGCCCGGCAAGGAAATCCTCTATCCCCTGGCAACCGTGATCATCGGCGGCCTGATCACCAGCACCGCGATGGAGTTCTTCGTCCGGCCAGTGCTCTTTTGGCGATTCGGACAGCAGGCTGCTCTCCAGTTGGTTGAGGAACGAAGAGGCGAGGCAAGCGTGCGGGATCCGTCGCAACGGTGAGACGGCGGGTCGCGTCACGTGGTCGTGTTGCGGGGTATCAGGCGGAAGCCCTCGCCCAGCCACCGCCGTTCGAATTCTTCCAACGTCCAGCGGGAGTGAGGGTCTCACCTGATTCAGGGATATACGTGATTCGCACTTCCTTGAATGCCCGAAATCGAAAATCGTCGGGCAGGGCTTGTCCAAATCTCCCAAAGCGCCCGAGTCCGTCGCGGAGATCCGCACCCACGTGCGTTTTTTGGCCAACGGCCATGTACATCGTAGCCTGGGGTAACACCCCAGGACGGGTAGCAGATCACGCGTTCGATTGGCCGAAGGCCATAGACACCGAAATCCGCCATCCATCGATCTGGAAACCCCGTCTATTGGGTGTATTCTGACAGTCCGAGGATTCATATTGAGACGGATTGGCTGGCGGTACCCGTTTCTTCTGGGGTGATAGACGTCCATCGTGGCTAGTGCCGCAAATCACAATTGATAGGCCACCAAGGCCGGAAGTTGCTTGCTGCGTCTCCCCGTAGGTTGGGCACTCCTGCCCGACGGACGTAGGATCATCAACAAGAACGTCGTACTGAT